>DATMLR010000459.1:0-27032 GCA_035570015.1 Puia sp. | reverse complement strand
GTTGGCGATGCAACCTGAGGATAAGGATATGATCGTAATGCAGCACGAGATCGGGTATATACGCGGGGGGCAGAAGCTGCGGCGGACCAGTACGCTCGTGGTGAAGGGGGAGGATGCGCAGCATACGGCGATGGCGCGGACGGTAGGGCTGCCGCTCGGGATCGCGGCGAAGCTGTTGCTGGAGGGGAAGGTCCCGCTGCGTGGCGTGCAAATCCCGGTGGCGCCGGAGTTGTACGAGCCGGTGCTGCGGGAGTTGGAAGAGGAGGGAATCCGGTTCAGTTAACCTCCACGTTAAGCGTGTTCATGATCTGATAATTGATATCCCGGAAATAGATCCGGTATTTCCCTTTTCTCAAATAGAGCGGATAGCTGCCTGCTCCGTTGGTAATATAGGTCTGGTCAGCGGGGATGAGCTGCCAGGGGGCGTTATCGTTGGCAATGATCTCATTCAGGTAATAGGCCTGGGTCAGGTACACCCCTTCGACGGGCGGCTTGACGGTAAAGGGCTGCCTCAGGCCGTCGAGGCTCAGCCAGGTAGGCCGGCCGTCTTTGTAATGCGTAGGGGGATGGATGACGCAAAGGTCGTAGAGGTCTTTGTCGGCGACATTGACGGGGCTGCCGTTCACCAGGGCCATCGAAGGTTCGGTCAGCGGGAATTTTGCGAGATAGGCCTGATAGATGATCCGGCCATAAGCGAAATTGCTTTCTTCCGTCATGTCGGTCTGGTCTATGGTCAGCGGGTCGATCCCGGAAATGCTTTTAAACGCCAGTGCCATGGGAATAAAACCGTCGGGCCCTACCTTCTTACTGATATGGGTGAACGAAGCATGGACGAGGATCTTTGCTGTAGTGTCATCCTGAAGGACTTTGTAGATATTCTCAGCCTGGATGGAATCCCGTTGGCTGGCGGTATGAACGCCGGCGGCGGTGTCTTCGTAGGGCACGAGTGTGTAACCAAGCGAGAGGGCGGTACGGATCAGCTCGGCGGCGACGGGCTCACAGGCGTAGTAACCGGTGTGCATGTTGACGTGCGAAAGGCTGGAATCATGAAAATTGTTCAGCATTTCCATGGCGAGGTAGCGGAAGCCCAGCCGGTGAAGGTCGGCAAGCAAAGAGAGGGTAAACGCGCGGTGGAGGGGTTTGGCAAACGCCTCATTGATCATGATGACGCGGCGGGTTTTGGCTTCGAGGTGGATATAACGTTGGGCGTTGACATGCTGAATGTTTTTCAGGCTGGATGCCGTCTTGTATATCTTATGCGCGCTAGCGTCGTCGATCGTATCATAGCTTTTGACGAGGTATTGGAGGGCCTCCTCATAGTCGCCGGCGAAGGCGAAATACTGGCTCATCTCGTCGTAGTAGCCTCTGTCGGAATAGATCTGGCGGAATTTCTGTTCGTCGCGGAGGCCGTGATAGAGGGGGAAAAGGTAGTGAACATTCCCTTTGGGCGTCAGGGTTAGGACGCCGAGATGAGGACTATAGCCGAAGGGAGGGGTAAGGTCGCAGTAATTTTTGAGGCGCTGGACGGCGGGGAACAGCTCCTGGGTGTATGCAGCGGCCGCGGCCAGGAAATTTGCTGCGACCAAAAGGAAGACCTGCTTATAAATGCGCATCTGGCTGCAATAATAGGACAAGGATTGTTAGGAAAAGTATAAAATGGATTCAATCGGCCTTGCGGACAATCGATCGCCTGGTACCGACGAGCTTGACCCAGTAAAGGATGAAAAAGACAATAGAGGCAAGAGCCAGGATCAGGGGGATAAAATTCAGGAAAAAATATTCGGTGCCCATCTCCGGATTCCCGCTGTACAATAGATTGAACCCAACCAGCGTCGCCCAGGACACAAAAAAAACGATGCCGGGGACAAAAGTCGGGCGTTTGCCAAAGTGTTCGACGGCTTCAGCATCGATGCCGAGCAAGCTGTCTTCGCGGTGAGATTCGAGTTCGGAACGGAAGGAATCCGCTATAAAATAGATAACGAATATTTGCCAGATCCAGCCAAGGAAGGGTATGAATTGAAGCCAGACCAACCCGGGTGCGATCCGGCGATTGTGCCGCTTAACGGCTGCGAGGGCCCGCTGCTGGCTCAGGCAGTAAAAGACACCGATGACAATATAGGCCAGAATAGTCACCAGTCCAATGAGGACAGAAGCATCTTGGTCATGCCGGACGGTTGGGTTCATGCTTGGGTTGAGTTTGTTGTGGTCAAAGCAGCGCCGCTAATTTTTCTTTCAAGACGACAATCCCCTGCGACGCAGGCAACTCGATCGCGGTGAGGTTGTCGATGCGGGAGGTATATGGTATCTTTTTGTCAACGATAAAAGTATGGGTTCCATAGCGGGTGAAGTCGACGAGACCCGCGGCGGGATAGACGACAAGGGACGTGCCTACGACGACGAAGATGTCGGCGGATCGAACGAGGGGGACAGCCTGCTCAATCATGGGTACGGGCTCTTCGAACCAGACGATGTTGGGGCGCAATTGAGCGCCGTCTTCGGCCTGCTGGCCCAGAAGGATATCTTCCCTGATGTCATAGACGAGGGTTTCGTCCTGCTCGCTGCGCATCTTGAATATCTCGCCGTGCAGGTGGAGGACGCGGGTACTGCCGGCGCGTTCGTGGAGGTCGTCAATATTCTGGGTGATGATGTAGACGTCGAAGTCCTGTTCCAACTCGGCAAGGCCGCGGTGGGCAGCGTTGGGTTCGGCTTTGGCGACGTCGCGGCGCCGCATATTATAGAAGTCGAGGACAAGCGACGGATTCTTGCGCCAGGCGCGGGGGGTAGCAACTTCCGTCACGTCATAACCTTCCCAGAGGCCGTCGGAGTCGCGGAAGGTCTTCAGACCACTCTCGGCGCTGATGCCGGCGCCGGTGAGGACGACGATACGTTTCTTTTTCGGAGTCATAGCAATGCAAAATAAAAAAAACTCCCTGGATCGGGGGAGTTTTTAGGTATCGGAAAGTTGACCGGTTATGCAGGTTTCTTTGTGGTCCGGGATTGATAGCGACGCCAGACGGCCACGCCCCCGCCAAGGGCAAGCCAAATGGGCCAGACGGTCATGAGCCCGAGAAGCAGGCTGCTGAGCGCCTCCCAGCCGACGAGAAAGGAAAGTTTGATCTTATGGAGGAAGGTAGGCTGGGGCGAGGGGGTTTCGATCCCATTTGGGTTGAGGATCTGAAATGATTTGAGATGGACGGTGCTGAAGACGGCCGCGTGACTGAGAAAATTGATCCGGCCCGCCGCGGCTTCCAGTTCCTGCTGGATGCCATCGACCTCCTGCTGCGTGGTCAGGATCTCCTGGGTGTTGTGGGCTTGTCGTAAGAGCGCGAGATAGCGATCGCGGACTTCCTTTTTAGTCTCCAGCCGCGATTTTATGTCGACGACTTCCATGCTGACATCCTGCGAGGTTACCTTTTTATCCATCACCTGGTCACTGTCAGCGGGGATCTGCTGGACGAAGTCTTCGAAGCGGTCAACCGGAATCTTGATGGAAATGTCGTCGTCAATGCGTGATGCGATCCGGGTCTGTTCTTCCTGTGCGATGTACCCACCGTTCTCCCGGACGAGACGGTGTATGCGTTCGGTCAGTCGGGCGAAAGATCTCGTTTCGACGGTCAGGTCTGCGGTCTTTACGATCTTGCGATCCCAGTCGGGGTTGGCTTGCGGTGCGGTTTGTGGGGGATGGGGCTGTCCTGCGTTACCCGGCGACACGGGCTCGTATTTTGCGAGGCCGTCGGCCGGCGAAGCAGTCGAAGAATCGGCGGCGACTGTCGGAGAGGTAACAACAATCGGAACTTTGGCGTCGCTTTTGTAGTCGCTCTCGTTGCAGGAAAAGAAAAGCAGTAGCAGCAACGCTGCAAGCATCGGGATGCGCATGGGAAATGTTTTAGTGATTGAGCAATGAAGGGATGCACCTTGATTCCCGGGATCACAGAAAAGGTTCCCAATAAAACGTTAAAACGCGCGGTCTCGGGATGCGGAAGGTCAAGCTCGGTTCCAGTTGCGGTTCCGGTTGATCCGTATGCAAGCATCTTGTGCAGCAATTTCAAAGTTCGCAAAATGCGAACTTTGGGTCATACCTTCGGCTATTTCAAAAAAGCTCGGCTCCCGAAGGCATTAATCCTCAGCGCCAATCAGATATTTCATTTTGTAATTCGTCGCATATCCGAGTCTAAAGTTCGCATTTTGCGAACTTTTTAACCCCGCAACAACTCTTCATTTCTCCCCTGCCATTTCCAGCACGATCTTCCACTCGCGGTCTGTCACGGGCTGCACGGAAAGGCGGCCGATCCGGACCAGGGCCATGTCGGCCAGGCGTTTGTCAGCTTTGATCTGATCGAGACTAACGGGGTTCTTCAACCGACATACGGGTACGAAATCCACGGCCACCCAGCGATCATCATCGGTGGTGGGATCCTGGTAAGCTTCCTTAATTACTTTGGCAATGCCGACGATATCGGTGCCCTCATTGCTATGATAATAAAATACCTCATCCCCCTTTTTCATCCCGCGGAGGTGAAGGCGAGCCGCGTAATTGCGGACGCCGCTCCAGACAGTCGATTTATCTTTTATCAGCTGATCGAAGCCGTATACAGAAGGTTCTGATTTGACAAGCCAGTGTGCCATATTGGTTACATGTAACAAGCGCAAGAAACAAAAATCATTCGAGATAGAGACCGTAATTCTAAATGGGGGCCGTAATTCACTGACAACCAACTTAAAAGCCATTTCCAAAAAAAGTGGCTTTTCTCAAATCCAAACAGCAACCAATTACGTAAATCCATGTGAGGCCTGGTTTTAACCCTATTTAACGCTTGCGACAGGTTGTTTTAAGGGTCAAGACCATCCAGTAACTGAGGTTATGTGGGTGGTCTTATTTTTTTAGCTGCTGGCGAGCACGTCCGCGATATGCATCGCGCGGATCGCGTATCCTTTATGGCGGATGTAGCCGTCAAGGTGCATCAGACAGGACAGATCCGTCGAGATGATATAATCGGCGCCGGTTTGAAGCGCATTGTTGACCTTCTGATCGGCCATGGCGATGGAAATGGATTCGAATTTGACGGCAAAGCTGCCGCCGAATCCGCAGCAAACTTCGTTATCGTTCATCTCCGCGAGTTCCAGCCCCTTCACTTTGGACAGCAGTTTCCGCGGCTCTTCCCGTATACCGCATTCGCGCAGGGCAGCACAGGAGTCGTGGTAGGTAGCTTTGCCATACAGGCTTGCACCAACATCTTCAACACCCAGGATTTTGACGAGGAAGGAGGAGAATTCGTATATGCGCTTTTGGATATCACGGACGTCGTTATGGAGGGAAGAGTTGTCAAAAAGGGTCCCATAGTAGTTTCTGACAAAACCGACACAGCTGGCGCTGGGCGCGACGATATAGTCGGCGCCGGAAAAATCTTTCAGGAATTTGGTGCAGACGTCGCGTGCTTCATCCCGGAAACCGGCATTAAAAGCCGGCTGGCCGCAGCAGGTCTGATCGGTATTGTATTGCACTTCCACGCCTGCCTTCTCCAATACGCTGACCATATTGAAGGCAGTCTGCGGGTAGAGCTGGTCCACAAAGCATGGTATGAATAGCTGGATCGTCACTAGAAGGTCTTTGATAGCGAGATCATTTTGAGCGCAGTTACGGCCGCCTCTTTCCCTTTGTGGCCGTGTTTGCCGCCGATCCGGTCATCGGCCTGCTGTTGGTTGTCCACGGTCAGCACGCCGAAAACGGTGGGAACCGGCAGGGTCATATTGAGCTGGAGCACGCCGTCGGTCACCGCCCGGCAAACATACTCAAAATGAGGGGTATCGCCGCGAAGGACACAACCGAGAGCGATAAAGGCCCAGGGCCGGTCATCCTTGTATTTATGGGCATCCCAGAAAGCCCGGATCGTGAAAGGGATCTCAAAGGCGCCCGGCGCCGTTATGACCCGGTGGGGAGCCCCCGCCTGATCAAGAACCTCCCGACAGCCCTTTTCGAGTGCACTGACGATCGCCTCGTTCCATTCCGTTCGCACGATGACGATGCTTGTGCCCGTCAGGTTCGGGGGGTTGGTGGGGATGAACAGATTGCTCTTTGCGACCTCAGCCATGTTTTGTTCTATTGTAAGGCCCCGAGCCGGGCCAGGTATTTATCGATCTCGACGCCTCGTTGAGACTGAGGATACTTGTCTTTGATCATTTTGTACATGCTTATGGCTTCCTGCGTTTTCCCCATGCTTTCGTACAGGTAACCGGACCGGAACAGGTACTCGGGTGAAAGCAGCTCATCCTTCTCAAAATAGGTTCCGGCTTTCTTGTATTGTTCGGCCGCTTCTTCCTTCCGGTTCAGCTCGGAATAGGCATCGCCCAGTAACCCGTAGTCGCGTTCCTGGAGGATCTGAACGGACGTGGAAAAATCCTTCAGATACTTGATGGCGTTATTGAAGTCCCCGAGCTTCAAATAGCAGCTGCCTGCATAGAAAGAAGCGAGGTTGGCCGCCCTTGTACTGCTATACCGGGCAATGACTTTGAGAAAGCCGTAGTTGATGTTGTCGCCGTTGAGGGCCAGGCGGGCAGAGTCCATCTGGTAATATTGTTCGGCGCGGAACATGGCCGCGACCGCCTGCTTTTCATTGGGCTCGGCGACCCATTTTCGGTAGCCGATATAGCCGCCGACAAGGACGACGATGGCTAGCAATACGTAGGATGCCTGCTTTCCATAGCGCTCCCAGGTATCGCGGATATCGGCCAGGGGGTTCTTCTCTTCTTGGAGGTGTGCAGGATGTTTGATCTCTGGCATCGGTTATTCTGTTTGCTTTTAATTTTTATAAAAGTGGTCCTTAGTCGACGATAAAAGGATAGTTCTTATCGATATAAATATCTTTCAACACTTCGGAGTCGTCGGGCCAGGGCGATTCCTCAGCGAATTTTACGGATTCGGCGATCGTATTGCTCACGCGTTTGTTGATGACATCGATCTCCTCCTGTGTGGCGAATTTTTTGTTGAGGATAGTCTGAAGCACCTGCTGGATAGGGTCTTTGGCCTTGTATTCGTCGACCTCTTCTTTGGTCCGGTATTTCTGCGGATCGGAGATGGAGTGGCCTTTGTACCGATAGGTCTTGATCTCGAGGAGGGTTGGACCGTCCCCCTGACGGGCGCGTTTGATCGCACGGGTGACCGCATCATGGACCGCTTCCGCGCTCATCCCGTCGATGGAGTCGGCAGGCATCTCGTAGGCGTCGGCCAACTTGTAGATATCGACGACATTGGAGGTCCGTTCGACGGAGGTGCCCATGGCGTAGTTGTTGTTTTCGCAAATGAAGACGACCGGGAGCTTCCAGAGCATGGCCAGGTTGAAAACCTCATGCAGCATACCCTGCCGGGCGGCGCCATCACCGAAGAAGGTTAGAACGACGTTGTCGGTCCCTTTGTATTTCTCGGCAAAGGCAAGCCCCGCGCCGGTGCCGATCTGAGCCCCGACGATGCCGTGGCCGCCGAAGAACTTGACGTCCACCCCGAAAAAGTGCATGCTCCCACCCTTCCCCTTGGCTGCGCCCGTGGCTTTCCCGTAAAGTTCGGCCATGCATGCATTGGCGTGGACCCCTTTGGAGAGAGCCAAACCATGGTCGCGATAGGCGGTGATAAAAGGATCATCCGGTCTTGTAGCCGTCATACACCCCGCGGCGATGGCTTCCTGTCCAACATAGGCATGGAAGAACCCTCGGATCTTGCCTTCCATTTTGTATTTCTCTTCTGCCGTCAGCTCAAACTGCCGGATGAGCTGCATCAGCTCATACCAGTACAGGTAGGTCTCTTTTGAAAACTTGGTGGTAGCCACTATGTTTTACAGTTTTTGAGGGTGCAAATATAGGGCATTTTATGGGTTTTATAGGGGTTTAGGGTAACAGATCGTCGAAGATGAATTTTTCGGGCTTTGGCACCGGTTTGCGGGGGATCATCCCCTGTCGCATCGCGGTCAGGTACACAAAGCTGGCCTCGATTGCCGCAGCCTGCCGGAGGTCTTCGATGGCCAGATGGTCATAATTGTCTTCGTTGCTGTGATGGGTCCGGGTCTCATAGTCCAGCGGGTCCTGAATAAACTCAAATCCGGGGATGCCTACGGCGTCAAAGCACAGGTGATCGGTCGAGCCCGTGTTGTGAAGGGTGACGGTAGAAACGCCGAGATCCCTGAAAGGCGCGAGCCACTGGCGGAAGACGCCAGCCGCAGCCTCATTGCCTTGCGCGAAGATGCCCCTGATCTTGCCGGTGCCGTTGTCGAGATTGTAGTAGGCGGATATCCTGGCAGCCTCCGGCTTCAGTTTCATGTTTTCCGGATCACCGAAATGGTTCCGGACATAGCCAAACGATCCCAGCAGCCCCTGCTCCTCCCCGTCCCAGAGGGCGATCCGGATAGTCCTCCGGGGCTGAATACCCAGGGTTTTGAGAATGCGTACCGCTTCGAGCGCGACGATGCAGCCGGCCCCGTTATCGGTAGCGCCGGTCGCGCCGGTCCAGGAGTCAAGATGACCCCCGAGCATGACGACCTCCGCTTTCAGGGTGGGATCAGTGCCGGGGATCTCCGCGACGACATCATGCCCGGTGAGATCCTGGTCATAGAGCTTCGTATCGCTCTGTAGCTCGACGGTGACGGGCAGCCCATCGCGGGTGAGTCGTTCGAGGCGGAGCATGTCTTCCTTGGCCACTTCAAGACCCGGCAAAGCAGATGCCGGCTCGTCTTTCTTCCGGTAGCCGATGAAGCTTTGGACAAACACGGTTCCATCCCTGCCGCCGCTGTTGCTAAGCATGGCGACGGCGCCGCTGGCCCGGAGCATCTTCGTGACGGTCATCGCTTTCCTGAAAATCGGCAAGACGGCCGCGATCTGTTCCCTGCCGAACATATAGGTATCCCCCATCGCAGCAAGTGCGCTGTCGGTATATCGTTCCGCGTCGGGTTGAAAACGTGGCGGGTCGGTGGTATCCCCGCTTGGGACCAGCAGGATCTTCCCTTTCATCTGAGCCAGGTGGTCGGCGACCCAGTCGGAATCCATCCGCTCGAGCAGAAAGGTACGCCCAGAGACGGGTCCATGAGTGCTGCCGCTCCAGGGAACCGCATACGCGATGAGCGGGCTATAGTAAGGGGTGCGCATCGAAAGGCTGGTCTTTTCGGCGGTCCAGCCGTAGCCGAATTCGCCCCAGGGCTCGATGGCGGCTTTGCTCAGCCCCCAGTTATCGAGGGTCTTTACGATCCAGTCAGCGGCGTGGTGCCACCCGGGGGAATTGGTCAGCCGGGGGCCGGCAATATCGGTCAACTGGTGGGCAATCCAGGGGATCTGAGAATGTTGTAGGGCTTCCTGGCGGATGCGGTTAAGGGTGACGGTATCGAGTGTCTCGGCATTTTGGGCGCGCATAAGAGCGGGAATAAAGACAGTGACGGCCAGGAGAAGGGCGAGTTTTCGCCGAGGGGTCGAAACTTTTCGCATAACAGCATAGTTTAGCGGAAAGATAATACTTTGCAGGCTAATTCTGTCGACCGTTGCTCCGCATAAAGGATATATCCCTCCTACAGTTCAAGAATTATCCCCGTGTCTCCTTCTCTTTTGAGGAAAGGATCGTCGGCATTTGCGGAAACAACGGCATTGGCAAGACCAACTTGCTGGATGCGCTATACTACCTGTGTTTTACCAAAAGTTATTTCTCCCGCTCCGATCAGCAGGTCGTCCAACGAGGCGCCGCCGGCTTTCGGCTGGAGGGGCATCTGGAGAAGGAAGGCACCGTGACGGAGGTGGTCTGCATTTTACGGGAGACGGGTAAGAAAGAGTTTCTGACGGACGGGGAGCAATATGAGAAGTTCTCCCGCCATATCGGTCGTTTTCCCTGCGTCATTATTGCTCCGGACGATATTCAGATCATCACAGGCGCGAGTGAAGAGCGGCGGCGATTCCTGGATGCCTTATTATCGCAGTTGGATGCCGTTTATCTGCAGCAGCTGATCGACTATAACAAGATTCTTCAACAGCGGAACGGCTTCCTGAAATCCCTGACCGAGCGGCGGCTGACGGACCGGGGGCTGCTGGAAGTCTATGACGGGCAGCTGGTACGTGCGGGCGAGCTGATTCACGCCCGACGACGACAGTTCCTTGCTTCGTTCCTGCCCCTGGCAGGCCGATACTACACACTGATCGCCGGCGCGGAGGAGCCGATCTCGCTTGGGTATGAAAGTCAGCTGCTCTACGGGAGCTTCGCCGACCTCCTGCGGCAGGGGCTTGAGCGCGACCTGGCGCTGCAGCGAACGGGCGTGGGTATCCACCGGGATGATATCGGTTTGGCATATGCCGATCTTCCATTTAAGACCTTGGCGTCTCAGGGGCAGCGGAAGAGCCTGTTATTTGCGTTAAAACTCGCGGAGTATGAAACGCTGAAGCGGGACAAGGGCTTCTCCCCGCTCCTGCTGCTGGATGATGTCTTCGAAAAGCTCGACGAATTCCGCATGCGGAACCTGCTGGACAGGGTTTGCGTGCAGGATGACGGGCAGATCTTTATAACGGATACGCATCCGGAGCGGATACGCGGAGAGCTGGACGGGCTCGGGGTGCGATATCAAATCATCGGGTTGTAAGCCGCCTTCGATAAAGCTTCGTCGGCCAAAACAGGTAATTTTTTTAGCGATATAGTTGGATTCGTTACTAAAAAAATCTAAATTTACCCACACACACATCGGAATAAACACCTGGATTAAATTGATTGCTATGTCATCCGACCTTGAGACTTCTATCCGTCAGATAGAGGAGACGAACGACCCCGAGAACGCTTATTTTTCCTACTCGGTAGACGACAGTGGAGAATTTGGGGTCATCAAAGCTAACAAAGAGGGGCTCCGGCTATATGCCGCCGACCTGTTGAAGAAATCCCTGGAAATGGAAGAAGAAACTCCCACGACCCAACCGCTTTTCTTCGGTGCAAAAGACTGGATGTTCAGTGAAACCGGCTACAACCTGATCGCCGGTATCCTTCCCCAATATGAATCGAGGAAACAGATTATCGGGCATGGGCTTTCGCCGGTCCAGCAGCCGCATCCGCGGGGCAAGAATAAGCCGGTACTATATCTGGTGCTGATGTGCATAACCGGGGCCCTTCTGATGCTGGCCACTCTAAAAGCTTTTCCTAACTTACGTCTATGGGTGAATATTCGCTAGGCGACGCATTACGGAAATTCCTTCATCAAAGTCAGTTGAAAGGATCGATACAAGCCTTACAGATCGAAGAGGTCTGGGAGCAGATCATGGGCAAGACCGTGGCTCGGTATACCGATAAGATCCGGATCCATGGGCACACGTTGTATGTCGAAACGACGGTAGCGCCGCTGCGGCAGGAGTTGTTGTATCAGAAAGAGACGATCCTCCGGCGGGTAAATGAGGCATTGGGGGAGGTGGTAGTCAAAGAGGTGGTGATCAAATAGGCGCGGTCAAAGGGGCGCCAAATTTACTGTGCGAGACGCACGCGGGGGTCGATCCAGCCGTAAAGCAAATCTGACAGCACGCCGACAACAATAAAAAAGAAGGACGTTACGAGGACCGATCCCATGACAACGGGAAAATCGAGCGTCCCGAGAGCATCTACCGTTACTTTTCCGATTCCCTGCCAGCCAAAGATATATTCGACGAAGAACGCGCCGGCAAGCAGCTCGGCGAACCAGCCCGTGATCGCCGTGATCACCGGGTTAAGCGCGTTACGCAGGCCATGTTTCCAGATGACAACGCGGCGCGGCAGTCCTTTGGCATAGGCGGTCCGGACATAATCCTGGTCGAGAACGTCGAGGAGGGCGCCGCGGGTCAGTTGGGCAATAATGGCCATGGGGCGGATACCCAGCGTCAGCGCCGGGAGGATGAGGTTACGCAGCTCGAGATGGCGCCCGGTAAAGGGGTCGGTGTCGAAGAGGGTACCGGTCATATGGAGGCCGGTAATGCCGCTGAACACGAAGCCAAAGAGGTAGGCGATGACGATTCCCATAAAGAAGGATGGGGCAGAGATGCCGATCACGCTGATGAAGATGGCGGAAGTATCCATCCACGTGCCCTTGTGAACGGCCGCAAGCACGCCAAGGCCGATGCCGCCGGCAGTAGCGAGGAGCATGGCGGCGAAGGCCAGCACGATAGTTCGGGGAAGGGCTTGCATCAGGATGTCCCAGACTTCCCGTTTGGACTGGTAGGACCGGCGAAG
This sequence comes from Puia sp., assembly GCA_035570015.1. Classification (GTDB taxonomy): domain Bacteria; phylum Bacteroidota; class Bacteroidia; order Chitinophagales; family Chitinophagaceae; genus Puia. Next base: position 14,836 of record DATMLR010000459.1, on the reverse strand, counting down.
GTAGGGCCATTTGATGGCAATGACGGTCGACCGGCTGCCGGAACCCCCAACGAAAATGCCCTTTAGACCTTTGCGGGCGATCTCCTCCCGGGAGTGGAAGCCGATCGGCGAGATATCATTGAGATAAAAGACGAATTGTTTCCACCGCGGCTGATCGAGATATAATTCTTTACGGATATTGTCCTGGGTCGCGGCGTCGGCGCGCTGCCCGATCACGAGGCGGGAGGGGTCGCCGAATCCCTGGAAGAGGAAGAAGACCGCGAAAACCACGCCCAGCAAGACCAGGAGGCCGTAAGTAGCGCGACGAAGGAAATATTTAATCATTTTGGCGCGGAATTGGATGGCAGCTGGGGTCCAAGTTCGTTGATGGCCGGAATGGCGTCGCTAAAATCGGCATAGCTCCATTTCTTGAGGATCGTTCCGTCTTTGATCAGGTAGAGCGTGGGGTTGGCGCGTGCCGCGGTCTTGATCGCAGTGCCGTCACATTTCAGGACGGCAACCTGTCCTGTCAGCCCTTGCTGGCCGACCCAACTCATCGTATTCTCGTATTCGCCGGTGATAAAAAAGACCGGGATCTGCTTGGCTTTGGCCATCGTCAGCACGATGCTCAGGTCTTTATTCCAGGTTGGATGATAGTCAGTAACCTCTTTCATAAAGACAAAAAGCTTGAACCCTTTGATGCCCAGGACAGCGTCTGTGGTATCGGCATTGTCACCGGTCGTTAAAACAAAGTCCTTAATAGGCGGTTCCGCATTGCCCTTGCGGATAAGCTTGTCATAACGGCTGACGAAGTGATAGCTGTCATTGAAGTCGGCCGGGAAATGAGTGGCATCGAATTCGAGTCGTTTGCCGTTCTTTTCATAGACCATGGTGATCACGGTGCTGTCGGGGACCGATCCGGGAGGCGCCACCATCTTTGCGGGGATATTGGTCCCGGCCTTATAGGGCAGGCAGTCGACGACGGGGAGGTGGACGAGTACATACCATTGAAAGAGAAAGGTGAAGACCGCCGCGGCCGTGAAAACCCCGGCTGCGGCAGCTGGCGGGAGGATCGGTCGGATGTGTTTGCGGACGGCGAAGAGAAAAACGATCAGGACCAGGAGGATGAGGTCTTTGGCGAAGGACTCACCGGCAGTGAGTGGGATGCAATCACCAAAACAGCCGCATTCGCGAACTTTCCCCGACAGATAGGCATAGCCGGTAAGGAAGGTGAAGAATAGGATGAGCAGGAGCAGGAGCCAGCTAAAGAGCCGGATACGCCAACCCAGCAACAACGCGACGCCGGCGACGATCTCGAAAACGATCATCAGAATGGAGAAAGCCAGGGTAACCTGGTCGAACCAGTGGAAGTTCCAGACCTCGAAGAACTCCTGCATCTTGTAGCTGAGGCCGAGCGGATCGTCGGCTTTGACGAGCCCGGAGAAGATGAAGAGGATGCCTACGAGGATACGGACAATGGAGATCTGGATTTTCATTTCGGCATGATTTAGTATTTCGACTGGTTCAACCGGTTCAGGCTGAATGTCGACCCTCACCGATAAGGATGAGGGCAAAAATCGAATAGTTGATGATATCGATGTAATTGGAATCGATCCCTTCGCTGATCAGGGTGGCGCCGTCGTTTGCCACGATCTGGCGTATCCGCAGGATCTTCATGAGGATCAGGTCGACGTAGCTCTCCTGGCTCATCTCGCGCCAGGCTTCACCATAGTCGTGGTTTTTGTCCCGCATGACCGAGCGCGCCCGTCCCAGGTGTTCGTTGTACAGCCGGTCCGCTTCACCGGGCGACAGCTCTTCGGGGGTATCGGCTCCCAGATCCAGCTGGATAAGGCCGATCACGCCATAGTTGACCATCGCGATAAACTCTCCTTTCTTCCCCTCCCCTACCCTGGTTTCCTGCGTTTCCTGAAGGGTCCGGATGCGACGGGCCTTGATGTAGAGCTGGTCGGCGATCGAGATGGGGCGTAGCACGCGCCAGGAGGTGCCGTAGTCGCGGGTCTTTTTCAAAAAGATGTCCTTGCACTCCTCCACTGCCTGGTCGTATTGCCGGTCCGTATCTTTCACCGGGGTTGATTTCTCCATGATGAGCAAATACCTGAATTTTATGTAAAGATAAACTACCAGCAGGATGTGGACACTCAATACCAGGGGTAAATTATTAACGATCGACCGGCCGGTGATCATGGGGATAATCAACAGAACCGAAGATTCCTTCTATAGCGGCAGCCGTGTAAGTGACGATGATGCCCTGATTCGGCAGGCTTCCAGGCTGCTGGAGGAGGGCGCCGACTGGCTGGATATCGGCGGGCAGAGCACGCGGCCGGGTGCGGAGATCGTGGGCGAAGAAGAGGAGTTGCGCCGAGTGGTGGGCGCGATCGACCGGCTGCACCGGGAATGGCCGGAAGTCGTCCTTTCGGTCGATACCTGGTATGCGCGAGTGGCGGCTATGGCGGTGGAGGCCGGCGCCGGTATGGTCAATGACGTGAGCGGCGGGGCGGTGGACGCGGCCATGCTGGAGACCGTAGGCCGGCTGAGCGTGCCGTACATCTGTATGCACATGAGAGGGACGCCGGCAACGATGAACCGGGAGGCGCAGTATGAGAATGTCGTTATTGCGGTACTGGATTATTTTATTGCACGGATCGAAGACTGCCGTCAGGCCGGCATCCACGATGTGATCCTCGATCCGGGGTTCGGGTTTGCGAAGACCGCTGTTCACAACTTCCGGATACTGCATGAGCTGTCGGTCTTGCAGATCTGCGGAAAGCCGCTGCTGCTAGGGGTCTCGCGCAAATCCACGATTTACCGGACGCTTGGGGTGAGCGCCGAGGAGGCGTTGAATGGCAGCACTGTGTTGCATACGCTGGGGCTGATAAATGGCGCAAACATCCTGCGTGTACATGATCCGAAGGCGGCGCGGGAGGTGGTGGTCCTGTTGGAGGCATACCGGCAGGCTCAAGAAAAAGGGCGCTGACTTCGTCAGCGCCCTCGGATTAGTTTTTTACCTCGGCTTAATTTTTTATTTATGCGGCGTAGGGGCAGGAGGTGCCACCGGCCTTGGCTGGGGCGCACCAGGGCGGATTACATTGGCGCCGGGCCTCATATTGGGTGCCGTCGGCATTCCGGGGCGCGGGGCCGGGGCTGGCGGAGCATTCCGCACGCTGTCTACTACGACATCGAAGATCAGGTTCTCATAAGGCGTATGGCCGGGGCCGGGGCGTTGGTCGTAGGCCAGGAAGGCGGGGATATAAAGAGTACCCTTCCCGCCCTGATGGAACTGTTTCAGACCCTCTTCCCAACCCGGAATGACCATGTGCTGACCGATCACGAACTTCAACGGTTCATTGCCGGGGCCGGTCATATTGGATTCGAATATTTTCCCGGAGGGGAAGAGCCTCCCGGTATAGTGGACCAGGACCTGTTTGCCGGTGTCGACCTGTGGGCCATTGCCGGGGTCTTTGACCACGACATAGACGCCGCCTTCGGTCTTGCTTGCATGGACATTGCTGTCAGCGAGATATTTCTCGACGGCATGGACTTCGCGGTCTTTCTCCTTGTCAGCTTCCAGCTTGCGGTCGGCAAGCATTTCGGGCTGGCCCGGGAAGATGTCCAGCACTTTGAAGGAAATAATGATCTTATCCTTTCGCTTCATAAAGGGGGGCAGGTTGCCGCTGGACTTGTGAGCGATGCTATCGGCCAGGAGAATGGATACGGCACTGTCACCTTTGCGGAGGAAGCTCAGGATCTCCACCGGGCTGTACACCGGCCGGGGACTATCTACCTGAAGATAATAGGGAAAGCTGCCGTAAGTGCTGGCAAGCGTGGAGTCACGGAGCTTCTCTATCAGGTGGAACTTTATAAACTCGCCTTTTTTGGCGGTCGGTCCCTTGCCATCCGAGAAGATCTTATACATCAGGCCGCTTTTGGTCTTTTTGAAATCTGAATTAGTACAGGCTACCGTTCCCAGCAGCGCCAGGCTAATCAGCAGATACGTCGAGATGGTTTTCATTCTCATGAAATTATTGTAGTTGTGATGAATTCTCCTTTAGGGCGTCGACAAAACGCTGGACGGTCACTTCGAGGGTCTCGTTGCTGCGGCCGCCGGCAGCATTGACATGGCCACCGCCCTCAAAATATTTGCGCGCGAAGACGTTCACGTCGAAATCCCCCTTGCTCCGGAAGGAGCATTTCACTTCTTCATCGCGATCGATGATCAGCGCCGCCATCCGGATGCCCTGGATGGTAAGGGGATAGTTGACGAGGCCTTCAGTGTCGCCGGTCTTGATCTCATAGCGCACAAGGTCTTTCCACGGAATAGCGATCAGCGCGGCGTTGTGCTCATAGAAGATCTCCATGCGATTCTGGAGCACGAACCCCGTGAATCGAAGCCGGTTTTCCAGGAAGTTGTCGAAGAGGTAATCATGGATCACCGTGTGGTTCAATCCTGTATCCTTCAAAGCAGCGACCATGCGGTGCACAGCGGCGGAAGCGCCCGGGAAACGGAAAGAACCGGTGTCGCTCATGACGCCGGCATAAAGGCAGGCGGCGATATCGATATCGATCAGCCCGGCGTGACCGGAATCGACGATAAGGTCATAGACCATTTCGCTGGTCGAACTCTTTTCCGTATCGCTGATGCCGTAGTCGAACCAATCTGCTTCCGGCTGCTGGTGGTGATCGATCAGGATTCGGGTAGCGCTGGTTTTCCGCAGCCGGGTAGCCATGTTGCGGGTCCGCGCTAAAGTATTGAAATCCAGACAAAATACCCACTCGGCTTTCTCCAGTACGGCGACCGCTTTCTCCGCGCTGAACTCATAGTCTATGACTTGATTTGCGCCGGGCATCCATTTCAGCCATTCAGCCCAGTTGGTGGGCGAGATGACGGAAAGCTCGTGACCCAGCTCCCGTAGGAAATGATAAAGACCCAGGGAGGAACCCATTGCATCGGCATCCGGCTTCTGGTGCATGATGATGACCACTTTCTGCGGACGGCTCAGTAACGGATATAATTCTTCGATAGGCGCCATAGATAAAACGGCTGCAAAGGTGCAGAATTTAATCCCAATGGCCAAGTAAAAGTTCTTGGAAACAATGTATTACATTTGCGGGCCAAAATCGGGCCGAACCCGTTCAAAAACAGGAACTATGAGCAATCGAACCTTTACCATGATCAAGCCGGATGCTTTCTCCAAAGGTCATTCCGGCGCCATCATCGATAAGATCCAGAAAACCGGCTTTGCTATTGTGGCGATGAAACTGACCCGGCTGTCAAAAGAAAAAGCAGGTGAATTCTATGCTGTCCATAAAACCCGGCCGTTCTATGGCGAGTTGGTGGATTTCATGAGCAGCGGGCCCATTATCGCGGCGATCCTGGAAAAGGACAATGCCGTCGCCGATTTCCGCCAGCTCATCGGGGCTACCGATCCGGCGAAGGCCGAAGCAGATACAATCAGGAAACTGTATGCAGCTTCCGTCGGGGAGAATGCGATCCACGGCAGCGACAGCGATGAGAATGCCCGGGTCGAAGGCGATTTCTTCTTCAGCGAGCTGGAGCGCGTCTAGTCCCGGTGTCTAATCCGCCCGGCTAACGCCCGGGCCAGAAGACGCGGCGACGGATGTGCCGGCTTTTGGCGCAGAGCTTAACACCGGTTCCACGGTGTATCCTTCCTTACGCAATAATTCGATGACGCCTTGTTTGCCCGGCAGGTGGGCCGCGCCTACGGCGATCAGCAGGGATTTGTCCGGCAGCAACGTGTCGAGTATCCCGGCCCACTTGCGGTTCCGGCCGTAGAGCAGCAGGTCCATATACTCGCTCATCCCGGGGTCGTCCTTGTCGCTAAGCGCCTCTATGCCGTCTAGGTCTTGTTTGTTGTAGAGGTCCGCGAGCTGGCGGGTCTGCGCTTTGTTGTAGTCCGCGCTGTCGATATAATCCACGAGCTCTTTGGCCTGTTTTGCATAGGGGATGCTGTCGAAGAGGCCGGCCTGGAAGGCGGCGGTCTCCAGCCCGTTGATGGGCTTTGGATGGGTCAGCTCCTTGGCGACTTTCATGATTTGCATCTCCATGCCGTCGGTGCCACTGGCCCCGCAATCCATTCCCTGTTCCTCCACGAATCCGCTGATGAGCATCGGCTTAAAACGTTCCAGCATGCCAAAGGGCAGCGGCAGCAAGGCCTGATGACCGGTGAAGTAGTCTTTAACGCGTTTGTATTCGTCGGGCTTCAGCAGGTCCGAAAGCGTTTTACCACCCCTCATCTGCATCGCGGTCATCGCGCCCAGCATGCCGGCCATATCGCTGAGGTTGATCTCGAAATAGACTTCATCAACCGTGTTGATGGCTGCCCTGAGGCTGTCGCCGAGTGCAGCGTCACCCGCGCAGAGGATGTGCATGGTGCCGAAAAGATAAGAAGGACGGGCGGTCCCTTTGCCGGAGATCCGCCACAGCAGCGTATGGGGGTTTTTCGGTGTTTGCGGGTGTACAAGCGTCGCGGTCATCAGGCCCGCGGCGAGTAAAAGATAATTCTTCATATTGTTACAACGGCCTCCAAGCCGTAAAGCTGGTCTTTGAATTTGAGCGATGGTGAAGGCAGGAAGGGGCCGAGGCCCAGGTCCGGCCACTTGTCGTCGACGGCTTTGATGGTCTCGTCGGCAGCGACAATGATGTTTGGCCAATCCCGCCCGAAGTTATCGAGGGCCGCGGTCTTGATGGTGCCGTCGAGGCCGAGGCAGGCGGTCAGTGTGTTGCCGGTTGTCCGCGATGTCAGGATATGATCCCGTCGGGGATCCAAATTATTACAGAAACGCCATAGGGCAACCGAGAGGTCCGTAGCATCCACGGTATGCTCAACGTACAGGATCATTTTGATTCCCTCAACTTCCTCGCTGATGGATTCATGCAATTCACGAATATGATTAGGGCGGTCTTTTCTAACGGCGATTAGGAGGACAGGGATGTCATCGGCCAGCAGGCTCCAGTTGACGGAATGAATCTCAAGGTGGCGCTTTTGAAGTACGTCAGGGTCGATCGCCGGGCGGGGCCATTGGTAGCGGTCGTCTTCCTCTTCCGCGGACCGGGCGGTGCCATCGATGCACATTTTGCCGCCGAAACCCAGTTTGCTGCAGCTGTGGTCGAGTACATCCATCGGGCCCTGCGAAAAATACACGTCGGTAGCGGGGTTCCAGTGGCGGAAGGTATAACGGGCAAGATTGCGATAATTGCGGATATCGGCAGTCTCATCGGTGACGACGAGGATCTTGTTGAACATCATCTGGCCGGCGCCCCACATGGCGTTCATGACCTTTTGTGCCTGGCCGGCGTATTCTTTATGGATCTTGGCGATCACTAAATTGTGAAAGACGCCTTCGACGGGCATTTCCATGTCGACGATCTCGGGGATGAGGGTCATTTTGATCGGGGCCAGGAAGATGCGTTCGGTCGCTTTGCCGAGCCACGCGTCCTCCTGTGGGGGGATGCCAACGATGGTGGCGGGATAGACCGGGTTTCTGCGGTGGGTAATTGCGGTGATATGGAAGCGGGGGTACCAGTCTGGGAGCGAATAGTAGCCGGTATGGTCGCCAAACGGGCCCTCCCAGATGGGGTCTTCTGTCGGGTCGACGTAGCCTTCGATGATGAAGTCGGCGTCGGCGGGCACTTCGATTGCCGGTTGGGTAAGACATTTGACGAGTTCGACGCGCTTTTTTCTGAGGAACCCGGCGAGCATGTATTCATCGACGTTATCCGGCATTGGGGCGGTTGCGCTATAGGCATAGACGGGGTCGCCGCCAAGGGCAACGGCGACGGGCATGCGCTGGCCGGTCTTCTTATATTCCGCGAAGTGACGGGCGCTGACCTTATGTTTGTGCCAGTGCATGCCGGTGAGGGTGGGCCCAAAAATCTGCATCCGGTACATTCCTACGTTGCGGGTCCCGGTATGAAGGTCGCGGGTGTGGATAATGGGGAGGGTGACAAAGGGCCCACCGTCGCGGGGCCAGCAGGTGATCACCGGCAGTCGGGTGATATCCGGCGCGGGCATCACGACTTCCTGGCAGGGGCCGCGGCCGGTTCTCACTGTGGGCATCCAGGAGGCAAATTGTCCCAGTCTGGGAAGGAGTTTTAGTTTTTCGAGGATCCCTTCTTTAGGCCCCGAGAGGAGTTTGAACAGCGCCTCTATCTCGCGGGTCGTGTCGTCGAGCTGGTGGACGCCGAGTGCCATACACATGCGGCGTTCGCTGCCATAGGCGTTCATGAGTACGGGAAAATCGGTGCCGGTGTTCTCGAAAAGCAGGGCTTTGCCGCCATGGCCGCTTTTGCTGACGCGGTCGGTGACCTCGGCGATCTCGAGGCGAGGGTCGACGAAGGTGCGGATGCGCACCAGTTCGCCGGCAGCTTCGAGGGCGCGGATGAAATCCTGCTGGTTCTTGTATGCCATGGATGCAAAAGTAAAGCAAGAACAAGCGTGATCAGCGACTGGTTCGAAGTATTTGAAATTCGACAAAAAATTGCTCCGCAATATAATTTTTTGTCTCATTACCATAAATGTCGGCACAGACCTTCGTCGGACCTGCTTCGCCACGGTCCTTCTCGGCCGGAACCTGCGCTACGCTTGGTTCTCCCTGTGGTCGAAAAGTGCGAACTGGGGTCCGCCCAGTTCAATAGACTTTTTGCGGGCAGTCGAGAATATAGTGATGACGCCGGTGTTCTTGCATCGGGCGGGCGTTAAAGGCGATGATCGCCCGAATGCCGGAGAAGTAGTACCAGTCATCCGCCTTTGAGTTGCCGCGGAACGTCCCGGCGGCCGGATAAGGGGCGCCACCTTCCAACTCATTACCGCGGTAGGCCATTTCGACGGCTTCCGGACCACGAGCGTTCAGCAGGACGTTCTGGGCTATATATCTGCCGCCGACATCATCCAGATAGTAAGTAAAGAGCTTGCGAAGACCGATCTCATAGGCCAGGACGACCTTGTCGGAGATGCGAAATTTGATGCCGCCACCGAAGGGGATAGCGAACTGGGTGAGGCTATATTCTTTGACGTTGGGATATTGCGGGAGACCTTCGCCTGTCGTGCTGAGCGGCCGCAGGTAAACCTTTTTCCCGGTGGTATCGTATGCGTAGGGGTTGAAATGATATACGGCTACCCCTGCGAAGACATAGGGGGTGACCTTGTGGCTGCGAAGGGAGAACAGGTTGTACTCCGCCAGGAGGTTCAGTTCGGTGATATCCGTCTCGAAGCTGAGGTTGCGGGCGCGGACCTGCGGGTTGTCGCTATAGGCATCGGAGGCGCCAACCTTGCCGAAGGTGAGATTGGAGAGCACAGAAAAATGTTCAGTCAGGTCGTATTCGAGGCCAAGGCCGCCCGCGAGGTGAGCCTGCTGGGTCGTGTAAGGGGACGACTGGATGTTGCCAATGTAATTGGAAAAGCCGCCAAAGACGTTGACGTTCCATTGGGCATGGGCAAACAGCGGAAATAACGAAAAAGCTAATAAGATTCTTTTCATTCCTATCTGTGGATTTTGGTTGTTTTAGCGTTAAAACATGGTTTGCCACAGGGTGTCGGATTATGTAGGATTGGTCAAAAAGTTGGTAGATCGGTGATGCTGAGGACTGTTGGAGTAGATATCTTTCGATAGAAGGGATTTATAAAAGATACGAATTTAACGCAAGTATTGAGCCAAAAATTTTGGAACTGGCTGTCAAAAAAAAGTTAAAGGGGATTGTTAGGGAATTTGGCCTTTTTGGCGTATTTTCGCGGCCCTCCGAAAGGGGGTCGCGGGACGTAGCGCAGCCCGGTAGCGCACTTGCATGGGGTGCAAGGGGTCGCTGGTTCGAATCCAGTCGTCCCGACCATTATCAGGTTCAAAGAGGACAAAGAGCTCGTTAATCGATTGGTTTTCGGGCTCTTTTCTTTTTTTCCGGGCCAATTCAATCTGTCTGAAATCATCCGGTTTGCGAGTGATTAGGTGAATGATTGGGTGAGTTACCTTTATCGCTCCCTCTTGACCGGTCTGTCTGCAAAGTACTTTTGAAGAAGAATCGACTCTTGAAGGGATAGCGCCATACCTGATAATTTCTTCTATTCTGACCATACCGCCGAAATCGGGACTGCTTGTAAGTTTTCTCCAAAGCCTCCAATCATGTGCTCTCCGCCATAGAGCACTATTCCACGTTGGAATTTCTTTCCTGCAATCTCGGCCACGCGTTTAAGCCCGTTGAAATCGCTTTGGCTTACAGAAGCTGTTGATTTGATTTCTATACCATAAAGGTGCTTTTCTCTATCTTCCAGAATCAGATCTACTTCTGCGCCACTATGAACGCTGAAATGATAGGGTTTCAAATAGAGACCCGACCAGCTCAGCTGTTTGATGATTTCCATGACAATAAAGTTCTCCAGGAACGCGCCTGTCGTTGTTCTGTTTTCTGTTAAACTATCTAAGCCTTCTCCACGTAGGTGACAAAGCAGGCCGGTATCGTTTAAGAAAATTTTGGGCGATTTCACAAACTGGCCTTCAATATTTGGAGTCCAGGCAGGGACTTTCAAAATAAGGAATACGTGTTCCAGTAGTGCCATATAACGTTGTAGAGTCGTATTCTTTATACCTGAGAGCCGGGCGATATCGGACATATTTACCGTGCTGCCCACCCTTGTTCCGATAAGCTGAAGGATATTTGGAATTTGTGTCAGACCTTCGATATTGGCCAGGTTTCTAATGTCCTTCTGCAAAACCGCAGTAATATAGGATTCAAACCACTTGGATCTTCGTCCTTCAATTTCGCGTTGCAAGGCTTCCGGATAGCCGCCTGCCCAGATAGCTGCGATGATATCTTTCCAAGTCGCCCTTTTGGACTGAAATCGACCTTCAGTCGCAATCAGCGTTGATAGAAATTTTGATTCCTTCCCAAGAATCTCACTCTGCGAAAGCGGCCATAGATTATGAATTTCGATCCGTCCTGCAAGCGAGTCGGCCACTTGAGGCAAGGTCATGACGTCAGCCGATCCCGTAAGAATCAACCTTCTGCCCTTTCTGTTTTCGTCTACGAGCTTCTTAATGCTCAAAAACACCTGGGGTGCTCTTTGGACTTCATCAATAATGGCATGGTCGCCTAAATCCTGCAAAAAACCTAAAGGATCAGCTTGGGCGGCAGCCAATGTGGTCGGGTCATCCATAGTCATAATCTGGCCATCAAAGGTTCCTTCCTCCACCAGTTGCCGACAAAGGGTACTTTTGCCGGTCTGCCGGGCGCCGTTAATAACTATCACCGGTGTATCTTTCAATGCCTCCACGATTGGGATTGCTATATATCTTTGATACATAATACAATATTACAAATTTCCAGTTAAAGAGGGAGATTTAATGGGTAAATTTTAACCATTTAATGGGTAAATTTTGACCCTCTAGTGGGCAATTCAACAGCCCCAGCAACATCCAAATCCATATGGTAAAGGCTGCAAAATTAATTGACATAATCTACCAATGTAGCATAACCGTTACAATTAGTCGCTGTGCTTTTCACTTCGTATATTCTTTTTTGATACCCAGTTTAATCATCCTGGATTTCAAAGTAGAAGGGGGCATATTCAACACTTCTGCCGCCGCCCCAGCTCCCCAGATCCGACCATTGCATTTTCTTAGAACCGCAATAATATGATCTCGTTCATTTTCATGTATGGTTTTAATCCGGGTCTCTTCGCTGGCGGCTTCGGTTTGTTTTGCGGGGATACCGGGTAACGCTACATCGTCAATTGTAGGCCCTTTCGCCAACAGGATGCTTCTTTCAAGTACATGCTCCAGTTCCCTGATATTCCCGGGCCAGTTGTAAGCGGTCATATTCTTAGCCAATTTTTCCGAAAGTCCGGAGACCTTCTTGCCCATTTTTCGGTTAAAGTAATTTATAAAATGGGTCACTAACACGGGAATATCCTCTTTACGCTCACGTAGTGGCGGTAGCAATATGGGAAATACATTAAGCCGGTAATACAAATCGAGACGGAAACGACCTTCAGCCACCTCTCTCTCAAGGTTGCGGTTGGTGGCAGCTATGATCCTGATGTTAACCTTTTGGGGCGCCCGTCCTCCTATCCGCTCGATCTCCCTTTCCTGCAAAACGCGAAGTAGCTTGACCTGCATTTCGAATGGCATCTCACCGATCTCGTCCAAAAATATCGTTCCTTCAGAAGCAAGTTCAAATTTTCCAATCCTCTTCTCAAGAGCACCGGTGAAAGCACCCTTTTCGTGACCAAAAAGCTCGGATTCGATCAGCGATGGCGGCAATGCCGCGCAGTTAACTTTTACCAGCGGTTTCCCGCTTCTGGGAGAAATCCGGTGAATACTTTCCGCGATCCGCTCTTTTCCCGTTCCGCTTTCCCCCAGGATCAGCACAGAAGTCTCGGTAGGGGCTACCTGTAAAATATTGTCAAAAACATTCAGCAGCAAATGGCTTTTGCCGATAATCCCTTCAAAAATACGTTCCTCCGGTGTAGTTGCCCTTGTGCTCACCCCGCCCACTTGCTGTCGTGGAATTGTCGAAAAGAAACTTTCAAGCGCATTGGTCAAGACCCGCTGGATTCTGCTGAAAAACGCTATGTATTCTGCGTTATATGCAGCCGGTCGTCGGCTAAAAAACGAAAAAGAGAACGATTCGCCTTCCGAGTACGGCATTGGTAAGACCAGAAGGGATTTCAGCTGGAATGTATCAGCCAGGAGCCGCTTTATAGAAGCTGTCTTAAAGGAACCCAAAAGTGTTTCTTCGTTGTAGAAACTGGGAATCACCTCGTGCACCGTCGCCGCTTCAAATTCACCTAATTCCCGCTCATTTAGCCTGGCAATGATCATCAATTCGTTCTTGCCAACTTCCTGATACTCGTCAAACCCAATCCGGAGAAATCCATGCTCATTGTAGGTTGCCCGATTATCGGATCTGAATCCTACGGATAGATATTCAAATGGGAAATAAGGTTGAAGCGCCTTCGCGATTTCCAGTAGTCTATGTTGCGAAGTGGGAGTTCGCCCCAAAATTTGTTCAAATTCCGTCCGTAGGAGCGCTTCTTGCCTGCTTCCTGCCTTTAGGGCATGCTCATGTCTGTATCGCGCAATTTCCAAGGTCACCAGAACATCTTTTTCCCGGAAAGGTTTAACAAGGAAACCATAGGGCTGCGTTGCCTTCGCAGCTTCGAGTATTTCTTCATTGGAGTTAGCCGACAAGTATACAAATGCGATATGTTCCTCGCGAAGTTGGACGGCCAGGTCAATACCCGTGAGCGTCCCAGTCAGGAAAATATCCAATAGTACAATGTCCGGCCTATTCTGTTCTATCAGGGTTTTTGCCTTTTGTACCGATCCGGCAATTCCGACCACCTGGTAACCCGCCTTGGAAAGCATCAATTTCAGGTCATTGGCTTCGATAAACCGGTCTTCGACTATTAGTATCTTTTCTTTCATGAAGATTGCTATTTCTAAAAAAGTCTATTCCTTTATTATGGTATTGGTCATAAATGAGACATGCACTTTGGTCCCCCCGTCCTGATCAAGGGAAAAGCTGCCGGATATCTCTTCCGTGAGCCCTTTCATCAGAGTTATACCTAATGAACCTCCTCCCTTGTCAATGAGAGTGGACGATATTCCTATGCCGTTGTCAGTTATAGAAAGGGAATAGAGGCAGCTCTCCTCCTGATGGAGGCCTATCGAAATTGTGCCCGTTCTTTCACCAGGAAATGCATATTTAATGGCATTGGTAATCGCTTCATTCAATATAAGTCCCAAAGGCACTGCATGATAGACCCCTAATTCTAAAGGATCGACATTCAGATTAAATATGATCTTGTGGCCCGTCGAAAGAGAATCCCTTAGGTATTCAACCAACTCCCGAATATAGACCTGCATATCGATGATCGATAGATTCTCCGTCTGATAAAGCTTATTGTGAATGAGAGAAATGGAATGAACCCGCTGCTGACTACTCCGGATAGCCGCAAGGGCTGGGCCATCGTCCAGGTAGGATGATTGGGAATTCAAAAGGCTCATTATGATTTGCAGATTATTTTTAACCCTGTGGTGTATTTCTCTTAACAACCATTCCTTTTCAGAAACCAGATGTTCCAGGGATGTGTTTTTAGAGCGAATTTCCTCCTTTTGGCTTAGCAATAGCTTGTTTGCTTTTTGCTTGATCTGATAGCGGCTGAATGATAATCCTGCGATAATAATGGATACGGCAATTCCACAAAATGTGACATTTCGAATCAAGTCTGCGTGCTTTAGCTGCCCTTGCTGTAACTGACTCTGCTTGGTCAGCAATTGAATGTTCTGTTGCTTCAATAAAATATCTTTATCCTTTGCTTCCGTCCTATATTGTATTTGTAGCTCCTCGATCTGTTTGCTTTTGGTTTCGTTGAAAAGTGAATCGTTGAGAGTCTTGAATAATTGATATTGACGAATAGCTGAAACATACCGGCGGTTGGCTGAATCGACCTTGAAAAGCATTTGATGACTATCTCTGACTCTTGAAAGAAGATTAGCGCCAGGGGTAGTCTCCAATACCTTCCGCATGTAGTACTCCCCCTTGTCAAATTGCTGCCTGTTTATATAAAACTTCCCGATATCAAAAAAGGCTATATTCGTTAGTTCATCGTTCCATCTATTCTGTTCATATAATTTTATCATTTCAAGATAGCACCGTTCAGCTTGCCGGTAGTCTTTTAACGACTCATAACAATAAGCAGAGATCTGGGAAAGGCAAGCAAGCTCCAGTTTACCGACTGGGGGGCTTCTCTTTCGCATTTCCAAAACGGCAGCCAATCCTTCCCTTGTTTTTCCTTCCTTCAACAACTCCTGCACCAGGAGCCCT
>DATMLR010000458.1:0-10916 GCA_035570015.1 Puia sp. | reverse complement strand
ACTACCGTGGTGTACCGCCAACTGCAATACATTCAAAAAGCCGATTTAGGTTTCAATAAGGACGCCGTTTTAACAATGGGGTATGTTGGACAGCTACATCCTCAATATGATGCATTTAAAGCAGATTTACTTAAAAACGCAGCGATAGAAGAGATTGGCCGCTCATCGCGTATTCCATCGGGCCGCTTGCTCGACTTCCAAGGCGGGTCGGTTTTGGTAGATGGCGTAATGAAACCCATTAAAGGCGACCTGAAATGCATCAGCACCGATTACGGCTTTATACCCACTTATGGCATGAAAATGACCGCCGGACGCAATTTCTCGAAAGAGTTTTCAACCGACACCAATAACTATATTGTAAACGAGGCGGCGGTACGGTCGCTGGGCTGGAAAACCCCGCAAAATGCTATCGGTAAGGATATTACGTATGGAGACGTTAGCGGCAAAGTTATCGGCATCGTTAAGGATTTTCACTTCGAGTCATTGCACCAGACAATTACTCCGCTATTATTTCGATTGCCATCGAACAACGGTTATCATGTAATGTCGGTAAAGGTAAATAGTCACAATGTCCAAACCGCAGTGAGTTCGCTGCAAGCCACCTGGCATAAATATCTGCCCGACACTCCTTTTGATTTTACCTTTCTGGATGATAAATTCCGTCAACTATACAACAGCGAACAACAGCAGAGCAACCTTTTTACTATATTCTCGTGTGTCGCTATTTTTATCGCTTGTTTGGGGCTATTCGGATTGTCGGCGTTTACCATTACCCAGCGGGTTAAGGAAATTGGCGTACGAAAGGTACTGGGAGCAAGTGTGCGGCAAATTGTACTTGAGTTATCAAAAGATTTCCTGCTGTTAGTTTTGATTTCAGCTGTAATAGCCATCCCGGTAGCCGGATGGTCGATGTATGAATGGCTGGCTGATTTTGCTTTCCATACCGAAATGAGCTGGTGGATATTTGCAGCAGCAGGCATTATAGCGCTGATTGTAGCGTTTGTAACGATCAGTTTTCAATCCATTAAAGCAGCACTGGCTAATCCGGTGAAGAGCCTGCGAAGCGAATAATATATCGAGAGGGAAACCCGCTACCAGAGCGGGTTTCAAAAATTGGTCGGGAAGACAGGACGCACCGTTCAGGCGGATGCCATTGAAATTCAATATGTTAATACCATCGGCGGACCGCTATTCACCTATCTACTCACGTGCACCGATAGACTTGAAAGAGCTGATGTCAAGGACAATGAACCAATATCCAGTACATTTTGTCAATAAAAATACTAAATCATTAAGCAGGCAACAAAAAATAATGACACCGAAGTAACATCCTGGATTCGAAATTCACGAAGTCCGTCTGACCATCGTAACATAAGCGAATCCCGGTCTACAGGAAGGCCGAAGATACCATGAACTGGGCTTAATTCGCTCCATTTGTATGGACGCCCGTTTTTTTGTAGGTTTGCTCTATGTACACTAAGGACCAGATATTAGACTTACTCAGTCGGAAAAAGCCTGAATTGCAAGGCCGTTATCCTATTTCTGAATTAGGGTTATTTGGCTCCTATGCTCGCGGGGACAACAATGAAAAAAGCGATATTGATATTCTAGTCGATTTCAATGGTCGCATCGGTATCGGATTTATCAAATTAGCACACGAGTTAGAGGACCTATTCAAACAAAAAATCGATCTTGTTTCTCGCAGGGCTATCAAGCCCCGTTATCTTCCTTTCGTAGAAAAAAGCCTGATTCATGTCTGAAAGAGATATCCCGTCATTACTCCAGGATATTCTCGAAGCCATCGGCAACATAAAGGATTTTACAAGAGGTATAACTTTTGAGACGTACTTGGTTGATCTTAAAACCAAGCACGCCGTAGAACGGAATTTTTCAATTATTGGAGAGGCAGTTGCAAGAATCGATAAGTCTTTTAAAGATATTTACCCTTCTGTTGACTGGCGGGAGGTAAAAGATTTCCGGAACATCATTGTTCACGATTATTTTGGAATTGACGATACGATAGTCTGGGATATAATTCACCTGAATCTGGATCAGTTGGAAAAAGAAATTGTCGTTATTCTGGCATCTCTTTCATAAGCCAGCGGCTACCGATAGGCGCAACTAATCAAGAAAGCGGCAATTGGCCAAACCGGGGGCCGGCAGGCGATCCCCGTTCCGGTGATTTTCAACCAAACAAAAAGTGAAAAAATGCAACTTTAGGCGGTTCTTTGCATTGTAGTGAACAATGCCGGCATATAAGTTCAAAAACGAAGAAGAATTAATTAGTATAGCCAAAAATAACCCCAGGGTATTTGGCGAGCTATATGATGCATACTATCCCAGGATTTTCGGGTACATCTTCAGGATCACCGGAGACCATGCCCTGGCATGCGATATTACCGCCGAAACCTTCTTAAAAGCCTGGCTAAAAATCGGCTCCTTTCAATGGAAAGGGGTTTCCATCTCCTCGTGGTTTTTCAAAATTGCCACCAACGAGTTGAATCAATATTTCAGGAAGAAAAAGTACAGCCCCCAGATCCTTCGGGATCTGTCTTTTTTTGAAGAGAAAAAACCAAAGGTCGACTCTTGCTTTGGTAATGAGAACAATGAGGTTACCGCGAAAATGGATAAAGCGGATGAATTCATGCAGCTCCGCCGAAAGTTGAATACGCTATCCCCAAAATATCAGGCGGCGCTGGCCTTGCGTTACTTCGAAGAACTGAGCATTGCAGAGATCAGTCACATTCTCGGCAAGAAGGAGAACACCGTCAAATCTCTGCTATCCAGAGGCTTGGAGAAGCTTAGAATTTTATTCCCATAATTTGCAACTAACGTTTTGTTATTGCATTATAACTATAAAACAGCCACTATGGACAGAATGAATTTGGTGGATTATTTGAAGACCATTCCCAAACCAACTCCAACCGAATCCGGTGAAAAGGAGAAATTGAAAATATTTCTGGTGACAGCAAGAAAGTCATCGAGGATTGGCCTCTTGCTGATCGGCTTACCCTCTTTGCTCATTTCACTCTTCATTTTACAAGCCTTATCTCACTTTAAGCTCGGCTTTATTCAGTGGCTTGGAGGAAATACATTTTCTTTTCCCACTCCGGTAAAGGCGATGCTGATTTTTGTTTTTCTTGTCGGATTTCCGATGATTGCCATGGTTCTGAATCTTTTGTCCCTTTCTCATTTTCAGTTTGACGAGCGAAGCAGGGAATTTCGGATCACGTTTAGGATCAGATGGTGGAATATCGTTATTGCATTGGCAGGTGGCGCATTGGCGACTTTTTATATCCTGCACATTTTGGCTGATACATTGCTTGGTGGTCGATAATTTCACCCGAAACAAAAACAACAAAAATGAAAAATCGTTTTTCCCCGGTGTTAAAGGAAGTGATTTCACTTAGCCGCGAGGAGGCTATCCGTTTGCAAAGTGAAGCCATCGGCACAAGTCACCTCCTACTAGCGATGATACGGCAAAGGCACGCCAGTATGATCGATTTGTTAAAACAGGCCACGATTTCCTTGCCTGACCTGCAAACAGAAATCGAAACCGATATCCGGGAAATTAAGCAGGCCAACATCCCTGCGGGGAGGGCTATGATATTTATGAAGCGGTTGTTTGGCGGATTTTCTTCCCCGCGGCCGAGTGGCCTGCACCTGACCAGAGAAGTGGAAAAATCGATAAGAGTAAGCGTAGTGCTGGCTTCACAGATGAAAAGCCCGCTGGTCGAACCGGACCATCTATTCCTTGCTATTCTTAAAGACAAAAATAATTGGTCGTCAGAACCTTGAGCGGTTACGGCCTAACGTATGAGGTGGCGGAAGCAAGGCTTGGGCATGTCCTGTAAATATCCAACGATTTTTGTTTAACATGAGAATGGATGGACCCAAGGATATGGAAATAGCGGATTTAGTTTCTGGTGCAAACAAAAAGCTGTCAGAAACGTGTCCGGACAGCTTTTAATTGATTGAAAATCAAATGATTATCTTGTCGGGAAGACAGGATTCGAACCTGCGACCCCTACGTCCCGAACGTAGTGCGCTACCGGGCTGCGCTACTTCCCGAAGAATTCCACCGCTCCGCCGACCGGCAAAACGGGTCGCAAAGATAACCACCCCGCGCCACCCGAACAAATTGATTTACCCGACTTTGAAAAGCTGTTGAAACGCACTCCCCAGATGCTCAATAAGATCCGACGCCAGCATGCTCTCCTGCGACCATGTCGCCGCCGCCAGATCGCCAGCCAGCCCATGCAGATACACCCCGAGCAATGCCGCCTCTCCCGGCGAATATCCCTGCGAAAGGATCGCCGTCAAAATACCCGTCAGCACATCCCCGCTTCCCCCTTTGGCCATACCAGGATTGCCCGTCGAATTAAAATATCCTTTTCCACCCGGCATGGCGATATAGGTATAATGCCCCTTCAGCACAATGATGCACTGACGCAGCCTTGCCTCCTCCCGCGCCTTCTCCACCCGCGCATAATCATCGCCAGATGGCCCAAAAAGTCTCTCGAACTCCTTTGGATGCGGCGTCAGAATAGAGTAGGGGGGCACCCTTTCCCACAAGTCCGCCGACGAAGCGATGATATTCAGCGCATCGGCGTCCAGCACCATCGGCTTCGAATTCCGTCCCAGCAGATCCCGCAGGAATTCTACCGTCCGCCCTTCCGTCCCGATACCAGGCCCCACACCCACCGCAGAATAGACCGCCAGATCGCCCTCAAAGGCCGTATGGATCCGCTCATTCGCATCCACAAATACCATCGCCTCCGGGATCGCCGTTTGCAGGATCGCATACCCGCAGCCCGGAACGTCCACGCTCAGCAGGCCAACGCCGCTCCTTAGACAAGCCCTCGCGCCAAGCACCGCAGCCCCGATTTTCCCATAACTACCGGCTACCAGCAGCGCATGACCGAAGCTCCCCTTGTGCGCAAACGCGGGACGCGGCTTGTAGATGGCCCGGATAATACCTGCATCCAGCAGCTCCGCCTCCCCGCTGACCTGCTGCAAAAAGCCCGAATCGAGCCCGATGTCCAGGATATGAACCAATCCCACAGACTCCCCATTCTCCGGCATCAGGAACGCAGGCTTGTAACATTGAAAGCTCAAGGTATGCGTAGCGCGAATAACCGTATTGCCGCGGGAACTGCGGCTGACAAATAACCCGCTCGGAATATCGACTGCGATGATCTCATTCCCCGCCGCGTTAAGATGATCGACCAATTCCGCAGCTACCCCTTCCAGCCTCCGGTTGAGCCCCGAACCCAGCAACGCGTCCACCAGAATGTCGCCCGGAGCAACCGGATGAAAATTGTCGACCCCCTGGATGAACCGCACCTCCACCGATGTCTGATGAAGCCGTGCCAGGTTGATCTGGAAATCGTTGGTACCCAGAAAACCAAACTCGAGAATATGGACCGTGACGGAACAATCGGCATCGGACAGCATGCGCGCCAGGGCCAGCCCGTCCCCGCCATTATTCCCCTTGCCGCAGTAGATCGCAAAGGAACGGCCGATATAATTGTTGGATTCCAGCCAGGAATAGCAGCTTGCCGCAGCCCTTTCCATCAGATCGATGGATGTGATCGGCTCGTGCTGCATCGTATACTCATCCCAGGCTCGAATTTGTTCGGCTGAAAGGATTTCCATCCCGAAATTTACGTGATTTTCTTCTTTGCCATCACACGCCGGCGCCGCCTTGCATGATGATGGACGACGGGATGCGCCACCGCGACTGCAGCAGCAGGAGCCACCGACGCGGATACCCCTGCCCCCTCACGCGGCTCACCGCCTGGCCCCGGATCGGTAGAATCCATTTCACCTTCATCAAAACTCTCATGGCCCTGGCGATAGTCCCCGAACAGATCGCAAAGGCGCTTGGCGGCATAAACATTCCGATAGTCGTTATTGCTTAGCGCAATGATCGTGGCATTCTCATCCAACATCCGGATTAGAACGGTTCGGTTGCCATGCCACCACCCATTATGATAGATTAATTTCTTACCGTTGGGAATGAACAACATCCGCCAGCCCAACCCGTAGTTTCGCTGACCGGGTTTCTCAAAACTGTATCCGGCATATGCGCTATCCAAAACGCCCTTACTGAAGAGCTCCCCGTTGCGAAGCGCCTGATCCCATTTGTAGATATCCCGGACGGTGCTGTAGATATTTTTGTCGCCGTATACAAGATCGAGGAACTCCATCCGAAAAGGCCGGCCGCTCTGGTAAAAGGAGGCCATCGCTTTGGCGGAATCCGAAATCGTATAGACATAGGTGTCCTGCATCCGCAAGGGCTCAAAGAAGGTCTTTGTCATGAACTCGGGGTAGGGGAGGCCCGAGACTTTTTCGATGATCAGCGCCAACAGCGCATAGTTCGTATTGGAATACTCGAAATGCCGGTTCGACACCCCGCTATAGATGTCCCGGTCCCTCGCATGTTTAATGATATAATTCAGCACATCCTGATTGTTGAGTAGCTTGCGCTTATCGACATCCGGTTTGTACATGAAGTGGACGTAATTATGAAGCCCGCTCCGATGGTTGAGCAGCGTTTCTACCGTAACGGCGGGGTAGGGGAACCCGGCAAGGTATTTGGAGACCGGATCATGGATATCCAGCTTGCCTTCCTGCCAAAGCTTCAGCGTTCCCATCGCCGTAAATGTCTTGGACATCGAAGCCAGGTGAAAAGCCGTATGCGCGGTCAGCGAATCCTTTCGCATCCTGGGGTTCTCAAACCCTTTATAGCGCTCATAAAGGACCACGCCGTTTTTGGCGACCAGGACACTGCCGTTGAAGCGTCCTGCCAACATCGAATCGAAAAAATGTCCCGTGACCAGAGAATAGCGCTCCAACTCGGGCCCGGTCAGCGCCGGAATGGTGCTCGGGAGGGGCGCAAGCGTATCTGTTTGCGATGGCTGGTTCGCATTTTGAGCTTGACCACAGGATACAATCAGCAACGAAGCGGACAACGCCAAAAGACCAATACCTTTCAAAACTCTCACTTAATTTGGGTTAGAAAACGTGCAAAATTAAATTAATCCGACGTTAATTTGCATTTCCATTTCGAAAAGTAACGTAAAAAGATGGGTAAAATTATGACCGAAAAGAAAACTACAAGCTATCCTAAAGAAAAGATTAACATATTGTTTTTAGAAAATATCAGCGATGCGGCGGTTAAACATTTTATTGACTCCGGCTATGCTTCCGTCCGGAAGCTGACCGGTGCGCTCTCCGAAGAGCAGCTGATCCGCGAGATCAAGGACGTGCACCTGCTTGGAATCCGCTCCAAGACGCAGATCACACCCAAAGTCCTTGAAGCCGCTAAAAAATTGCAGGCTATCGGCTGTTTTTGTATTGGTGTCAACCAGGTAGACCTCAAATCCGCCACATCCCACGGCGTAGTTGTCTTCAACGCCCCCTATTCCAATACCCGTTCCGTCGCCGAGCTGGTCATCGGCCTGGCCATCCTGCTCATCCGGCGCATCCCCGATAAAACGAGGGCCGCCCACGAAGGGATCTGGCTGAAAGAATCGAAAGGCAGTTATGAGCTTCGCGGTAAAACGTTGGGAATCATAGGATATGGTAATATCGGCGCCCAGGTCAGCGTCTTGGCTGAAGCGCTTGGGATGAAGGTGATCTATTACGATACCGTGACGAAGCTACCGCTTGGCAACGCCCAGCCCCGCAAGACGCTCAAAGAGGTCGTCAGCGAAGCCGATATCGTCACCCTCCATGTCCCCGATACAAGCCAGACAAAGAACATGATCAATAAAACCCTGCTGAAGAGCTTCAAAAAGGGTTCCATTCTACTCAACTATGCCCGCGGTGAAGTGGTCGACCTCGAAGCCCTGGCAAAAGTCCTCCAGGATGGCGCCCTCTCCGGCGCGGCCATTGACGTCTATCCCTGGGAGCCG
This sequence comes from Puia sp., assembly GCA_035570015.1. Classification (GTDB taxonomy): domain Bacteria; phylum Bacteroidota; class Bacteroidia; order Chitinophagales; family Chitinophagaceae; genus Puia. The sequence goes on along the minus strand of DATMLR010000458.1, from coordinate 2,994 downwards.
GAAAAGAACGGTGATAAGTTCTCCACCCCTCTACAGGGCCTTCCAAACGTCATTCTCACCCCCCATATCGGCGGTTCGACCGAAGAGGCCCAGGCCAATATCGGTGAGGATGTCAGCAACAAGTTGTTTCAATATCTCGAGACCGGCGTGACCCTGGGCAGCCATACCGTCCCGCCCCTCAGCCTCACCCATCAGGAAGGCACCCATCGTATCCTTCATATCCATAAGAATGTCCCGGGGGTCCTATCGGAGATTAACAGCACACTGTCCAAGCATAACATCAACATCCTTGCCCAATACCTCAAGACCAACGATGAGATCGGCTATGTGGTGCTGGACATCGACAAACGGCTTTCCAATCAAGCGCTTCAATTGTTGAAGGAGGTCCGACATACGATAAAGACAAGACTGTTGTACTAGACCATCCCTTTCAAGATCTTCCTTGCCCTCGACCGGAAGGCTGGCGTCGCCTGCTCCCATTGCGACTCGATCAGAGTCTTCAATTCGCCCCGGATCTCCGGGTAGTCATTTGAAAGATTTGACAGGATAGACAGCGCGAAGGCCTTCACCGCGATGGGTGTCGCGGGATCTTCCACAAACTCAAAGCAAATGCTCATCACCCGGCCATGCCAGCGTTTGGGGATGGGGACGTCCTGGAGAAGTCGAACCGTGTTCCGGACAACAGCAACGTGAATATCCTTCCGCCTGAGATTATCGAGCAGTTGCTTGTAATAGGGGGTAATCAGCTCAGGATTGCTGCGGACACAATAGCTCAGCGGCCATGCCGCCCGCTGAGTGATCCGGTATTCACCACGAAAAAACAGAACGATCAGCTGAGCAAATCGATCCTTGTCGCCGCCGACATACGCCACGATGCGATCGCATTGCCGCTTGGAATGTTCAGCCCGCAATAATTTTTCCAAATCCATTGGTTCCCCTAAAGTTACCTAAATACTTGGTTCTCAGCGGAAGAGCTTAAGGAAAACGAAGAGACCCTGAATTAAGCGGCTGAAAATCAATTCAAAAGAAGATATCCGCAAATAAGGGAACGGATAATCCTCCAATAAGGTAATCTTATTTCGGGAATACGGGTTCCCACCTAGGGAAAAACCCGGCGAGTTGGCATGGGTTAAGGGAATGATTATCAATTATATAAGCTCTGGCATTACGATTGTCTATATACTGGTATCAAATGTACTTTATGAAACAGTTTATCTCTATCGTTGCTCTTACACTCACCGCCATCGCAGGTTACGCGAACGATGGCAAAGTCAATGCTTCGGCATCGACTAATTCCGCCGCTTCGGCCAAGGTCATGAATGCCGGCGCCGTTCGTTTCCAGTTTTCCAACATCACCGCCCTGGACCATACGGATTCCGTACTGGTTATTTTCGACCGTTTCGATCACACGGGCGCCGGTGTGATTTACCAGGTTTATTCTGCCGACCAGCAGAACGGGATCGACATCTCTGCTATCCCTGCCGGTAAATATTATGTGACCATCCAGTGCCTGGGTCTGCATCGCGACCACATCGAGAAGACGATCACGATCAAGAAGCAAAAGGATGAGAAGATCAACATCGCTCTGGCTGATTCCCAGATCTTCACCAAAGACAACGTCGTCATCCCGGTTACCCACACCAAATTGACCGACCTGTCGATCCTCAGCAACAAGTAATCGTCAGACCGTCCTCGCTCTTTCTCCGTCCACTATCTTAGGTCGAAGCGGTAATAGGCAGCTGCCATTAGAATTACCGCCGCTCCCACGAAAAAACCTGACATCGCGATCAGGGACCCTCCCAGAACGCAGCAGTACCATATCCCCAAAAGAACCAGCCATAGTTTCAGAAAATCGCTTACCCTGAGTGGAATGATCAAAAGACAACCATTCACCAGGAGCAGCAAACTATAGCCTGTCACTACCAGCTCCAATACATCTGTGATTCGGATCGGGTTGGGTGTCATCCAGCCCAGCACCAGCATTTCCGGCAGCAGCAGCAGCAGGCAGAACAGGCCGTATTGCCCGAGCCGCGTTGCAAAGGACACTGCCAGTGCACGATAAAATAGCAGTCTGCGCGCCTCCAGCATTCGACACCGCAGCAGGAGAATGCCATGCCCGAATAACGCCATGCTGTAAGCGAAATAAACCGCCCGGAGATCGTAATCTTCCGGCGTTTGTAGCCGCAATAGCAGATACAGAAGCCCGCAGGAAAAGACCTTGATCCCCACCAGGAGCCAACCGCTGCTGGCCGCAAGAAACCGCAGCAGGATACTCCAATAGGGGACACCCGGCAGGCCACCGGTCATGCGCCGGAATCCGCGCCCGTTCGCCACTCCCGGGTACATCAAACGCTGGTAATAAAGCCTCGCCGCTGCCCAGCAGATCCCGGCCACGAAAAGGATCAATGCAAAAGCCTCCACCCACTCCCCACGGCGAATCGCCACCCCCGCAATGATCACCGCATAGCCCGATACCGGCAGGAACATCCGATGCTGCACCCGCAGCAGCAGCAAATAACACCTGAGGGGCGTCAGGCAGCGGAGCCGGCAAAGGAACAGTCCCTCGGGGCTATCCAGCACCCGAAAAACAAACTGCACGATCTTCCCCGCATATAGCAGCCAGGCAAAAACTACCAGAGCCAGAAAACCCGGTGCTTCCAGTATCCCGCGGATCAGGGCATAATGATAATTTAGTTGTTGTGAAGGCGCTACGATGCCAAAGAAAACAAGAAAGAGAAAAAGGAAGAATCCGGCATGCTGAAGATAAAAGGATCGAACTAATGTTTTATTGATAACAAACCACATAAATAACTTTATATCAATTTAATGGAGCCATCGTGAACTATCAGCCTTTGGAGGTCCGGTATCTCTCTGCTCAGACCCGGCTGGTGCGAGCTGAGGATAAAAGCGGTACCTTCTTTATCGTATCGTTCCCTGACAAGATCAAGGACCGCTGTAGAACCGCAACGATCAAGCGTGATTAGCGGTTCATCG
>DATMLR010000457.1:0-2324 GCA_035570015.1 Puia sp. | reverse complement strand
CCATCTGCTGGATCTTCGGATAGGAAGCGACGAGGGTAGGGCCGAAAAATTTGGAAATGGTGGCGGATTCGAACCTGGTGTTATTGAGGTAGACATCCTCATCGATCCGATAGATGCGGTCGGCGTTGACATTGTAGCGGTCGTAACTCAGCTCATCGGTGACGTACAGGACAATCAGCAGGCAGACACCGAGGCCGGCAGCGAGGCCGATGATGTTGAGGGCGGTAAAGCCCTTGCTTTTCCTGAGGCTTCGGAAGGCGATCCTGAGATAGTTGCTGAACATGGGTTGGTCGGTTTTATGACGAGTAAGGCGGCCAAATCATCAGGATGTTCCCAAAAGAGTGCCGGGTTTATAAAATCTTGAAGACCATTCTCCTGTCAAGGCCTGCAAGAGACCATGTTGTTCGGTTTCGATACAGTAATCGTGCGGGAAAGAGCATTCGTACACCGACTGTACCAAAAGCGAACATCCGCGCGTTCTTCCACTAGATATTTAATTGACATACAACAACTTATGGGTTGGCAAGTTCTTTGCATCGCATTGACATCCTCCCGCCAAAACAACACACATGCTAAAAAACTACTGGCTGATCGCCATTCGCAAGCTCTGGAAACACAAGGTCCATGCAGCCATAAATGTCCTTGGCCTTGCCATCGGCTTGACCTCTTGCTTGATCATCTTCCTGATCACGCATTTCGAGCTCGGCTACGACCGGTTCCATCCCAACGGCAACCGCATCTATCGGATCGTCGAACACCGGACCTTTGGGAGCCACCATATGGACGGTGCCGCCGTACAAGGCCCCGTGGCGTCCGCGCTGCGCGGTGAAGTCACCGGCTGTCAGGCCGTATCCCCTTTCTTATCTTTCGATTGGACGGTAATGATCCCGGGCAAGGGCGCCGGACAGCAGACAAAGGAATTCCAGCCGCCTCAAGGCTCGTCTCCTGTCATTATCACCGATGCGCAATATTTCCAAATCTTTCAATATAAGTGGCTCGCGGGGAACCCCGCCACCAGCCTCAACGATCCTAACCGCGTGGTGCTCTCCGCCAGGGAGGTCCGGCAATATTTCGGCAACATCCCGCCGGAAGCGTCCATCGGGCGGGAAGTGATTTACGTTGGTATGGATACCCTCCGGACCTATGTCTCCGGCGTAGTAGAGGACTGGGACCAAAATACGGACTTTGCGTTCCGCGACTTCATTTCCTACAGTACCGCACAGACTTCGTTTATCCGGAAGACCTTCCTTCGCGACGATTGGCATGGGGTAGGCGACTTCTCGGGCGGGCTCGTGCTGCTCGACAAGGGGGTGACGGCCGCACAGGTGGAGCGGCAGTTCCCCGCTTTTGTAAAAAGACATTTTGATTTGCATCCCGGACAGAAGGCCAACCTTTCCCTTCAACCGCTGGCCGATATCCATTTCGATGAGGCTTACCACGACAGCTATTCCCGCCAGGCGCACCTGCCCACCCTGTATGGGCTAATGGGCATTGCCATCTTTATCCTTCTGCTCGCGGTGATCAACTTCGTCAACCTCTCCACCGCCCAATCGTTGCAACGGACAAAGGAGGTTGGTATCCGCAAAGTACTCGGCAGCCGGCGGAAAGACCTCATCTTTCAATTTTTCGGCGAAACTTTCGTGCTCACCATCCTGGCGGTGATCGGGTCACTACTGATCACGACGCCGGTGATCCGCCTGCTGCATGATTATATGCCGCCCGGCTTTAGCTTCCAGCCCTCGCTCGCCGTCCTGCTCTTCCTGGCTGGCATCACGATCATCACCACCTTGCTGGCCGGCTGGTATCCCGCAAAAGTAATCTCCGCGCTGTTGCCCGTGCTGAGCCTTAAGGGTCAGGTCAACCGCAGTGTGCGACCAAACCGCTTTCTCCATCGCGGCCTTATCGTTTTTCAATTCACTATTTCGCTTGCATTTATTATCGCCACCGTCGTTGTTGCCCGGCAACTCCACTATGTCCTCAATACAGACCTGGGATTTGACAAAGACGCCATTATCACGATCGACACAGATGATCCGGTCGGGGACCGGGAAGTGCTCGCACAGCAGCTTCGTGAAGTCCCCGGCATCGAAGTGGTCAGCAGCAACGGGGGTACGCCGCAGGCTTCTTTCCACCTCAGTCAGGACTTCACCTGTTCCGGATCCGAGAATGGAACGGTTACGGCGGGCTTCATAGACGCCGACACCAACTATCTCCGGCTATTTGGGATCAGGCTGCTCGCGGGTCGGAATTTCTGGGCGAACGACTCGGCCCATGAATATCTTATCAATGAGACGATGGCCAGCCAGTTCGGCTTCCCGCAGCCG
>DATMLR010000456.1:0-3248 GCA_035570015.1 Puia sp. | reverse complement strand
CGGTATTTAAAATCTTGCAGCCAGTTGTGCATGACCCAGCCGGCGACGGGCGCGGCAAGAAGGAAGGCGACGAGCAGCAGCCTGCTGAATTCCTTGCCGAAAAGCCACAAGATGCTGTCGAGGCGCGCGCCCAGCACTTTCCGGACCCCGATCTCTTTTGTCTTTTGCACTGCCATAAAAGAGACCATCCCGTATAAGCCGAGACAACTGATCAGGATGGCGATTCCCGCAAATCCTTCCACCAGGCTAAAGGTGACGGCATCATCGCGGTAGAACCGGTCGATCCTCTCGTCCAGGAATTGGTGAGAATAGACGTAGTCGGGGTAGGTTTCGTTCCAGATCTTTTCAAAAGAAGGAAGGATGGTGCTGATATCGGTTAGATTGATCCTGGCGGCGCAGGAAGTGTAATGCGGTCTTTCGGGCAGGATCGCGATCGGGTCAATGCCGGAGCGAAGGGATTTATTATGAAAGTCCCGAACGACTCCCACGATGACGATACCCTTTTGGCCGTCGACGGTAATCGTTTTACCGAGGAGGTCATTAAGGTTGCGGACGCCAACTTTTCCCATAAATACCTCGTTGACGAGTGCCTCGCGGATAGTGTCGGCGGGAAAAATATTCCTGCCGGCGAGGAGGTTCAGTTGGAAAGTTGAAAGGTATCGGGCGTCGCCGAATTTCTCATTGACCTCCCAGGCTTCATCCTTGGGGCGGTTGTCATAACGAATATTCGTGTAGCTGTTCGATCCGCCTGCGGGCGCCTGGTAGCAGAGGGTAAGGTCTTCCGTGCCGGTGACAGCTGTCAGCCTTGACTGCAAGGTATTCATCTTGACTTTGTCCCCCTCCGGAATAGGAAGCATGACGACGCCTTCTTTCCGAAAGCCCATGTCGATGGTCCGCGCATAACGGTTTTGTATGGCAATGACGATGAGCCCGATGATCAGCATTTGTGAAACGGTGAATTGCGTAACGACCAGCATCCGCCGAAGGGAGAAGCCGCCGATATGCTGCTGGGACAGTTTGCCTTTCAGCGCTGCGATGGGTTTGAACCGCGACAGGATCAAACCGGGGTACGAGCCGGCGAGGAAGATGACGGCGAGCAGGAGAAAGGGCAGGAACAGCAGAATGCGGGGGTTCGCTAAAAGGTTCACCGGCATCCGGGTTCTGAGCAGGTTATTGAGCCAGGGCAGCGTTAGTGTTGCGAGGCCAAAGGCGAGGCCAAAGGAAATGATCACGATCAGTGCGGTTTCGATCATGAATTGCCAGAACAAGTGGGAACGGAGGCTGCCCATTACTTTCCTGACGCCGACCTCTTTGGCCCGGTTCAGCGCCCTTGCGGTAGCCAGGTTGATGAAATTAACGCAGGCCGTAATGATGAGGAATATGCCGATGACTCCGAGGACCCAAAGATTGCGTTTGCTGGCGGGTCCGTCATAGTCCGCGTTGAAATGCATGTCGGAGAGAGGCTGCAGGTGGAGGCTGGTGGAAGCAGCGTCTTCCAACCCGTAATATTTTTTTACAAAGGCGGGTAATTGGTTTTCGGCGATGGCTCCGGTAATGCCCGGCTTCAGCCGGACAAAGAAATTCATCCGGCTGGAAACGCTCCCCCAGCTGCTGTCGCTTGCCATATAGGGGTCTTTATCCTTCAGGTTCGTGTAAGACAGGTAGATCTCTCCTGTCCGGTCGGTATTGCCGGGAATATCCCGGAGGATGCCGGTGATCCGGAAATTGGTCTGGTTGTTATACCGGATAATGCGGCCGATGGGGTTCTCTGTGCCGAAATATTTTATTGCGATCTTTTGGGTTATGAGCGCCGTATTGGGCTCCATCAATACTGAGTTGGGGTCGCCGCTCACCAGGGGGAAGCGGAAGATATCGAAGAACTCCGGCTCCGCGTATGCGACACCGTCTTCCTCCTGGAATTTCTTTACCTCCTTTTCGCCCGGGAGTGAGATCAGTGCATTGTTGTAGGTAATTACCCTTGCTGATTTCTCGATGAAAGAAAAGTCATTGCGAAAGGCTTTGCCCAGAGGTTGAGGGACGCCGGGTTGATATTCGATGCCGTCGGTGTGGTATTCCGTGACGATCCTGTAGACGCGGTCCGCCGCCGGGTGGAAAGTATCGAAGCTGAATTGATAGGATACAAGTGTAAATATCAGAATCGCGCAGGCGATCCCGGTGGACAGGCCGAGGATATTGATAAACGTGTAGGATCTACTCTTCCAGAGGTTACGCCAGGCGATCTTGATATAATTACGTAGCATGGGGATATGATTGACTTATAGTAATTTAGTGAATTCCCTGGTCTTTCCGGCGGGTCGTGGTAAAGGTCGTTGCGGAAGGGCGGGATGTTGCATTATGATTAGAAAAAAATGGTCTTTTCTTGTTGGGCTGGTCCTTGCGGCGTTGCAGGCCCTTAGCCAGAATTATGTACCGATCCTTCCTGCCGACAGTCCAGCCGATATTATCACGAAGGCTGCCCGTGTGGTTCCATCGCCGCGGCAGCTGCGATGGCAGGAGTTGGAGCTGACGGCTTTTTTTCATTTCGGGATCAACACCTTCACCGACCGGGAATGGGGGGATGGGAAGGAGGACCTTTCGCTCTTCAATCCGGCGCACCTGGATGCACGGCAGTGGGTGCGGGTTGCAAAGGAAGCGGGTATCAGGCAGGTTATCCTGACGGCGAAGCATCATGATGGATTCTGTCTCTGGCCAAGCAAATACACGGATCATACGATCGCGCATACTCCTTATAAGAATGGGCATGGGGATATTGTCCGGGAGTTTGCGGATGCGTGTCACGAATATGGAATGGGGATGGGGCTTTATCTTTCGCCCTGGGACAGGAATTCTCCGGCGTATGGGGATTCCGCCAAATACAATGCACTTTTTCTGAATTGGCTGACGGAACTGCTGACACAGTATGGGCGGGTCGATGAGGTGTGGTTTGACGGCGCGAATGGCGAAGGGCCGAACGGGAAGAAGCAGGTGTATGCTTTTGAGTCCTGGTACCACCTGATCCGGCGGCTGCAGCCGCAGGCGGTGATTGCGATCATGGGACCGGATGTGCGGTGGGTGGGTACGGAGTCGGGTCAGGGGCGGCTGACGGAGTGGAGTGTTCTGCCGGTGAATGCGCGGCAGGAAGAGAGCATTGCGGCCAATTCTCAAAAAGATCAGACGTTCGCGCCGTTGGGGGATCTGATGAATGAAGACCTCGGCAGCAGGGAGCGGTTGATGAAGGCCAGCGGGCT
>DATMLR010000455.1:0-3163 GCA_035570015.1 Puia sp. | reverse complement strand
CTGCCGTAAAAAAAGGTCGTATGAAAAAATTGTTATCCCTGATACCTGCCGTTCTATTCGCCACATTCGGGCTTGCCCAAAACGCGGCACCATCTATCTCCATTAAGGGTATTGTCCTCGATTCAGCTACCGGCCAGCCGATGAGCTATGTTACGGTGACGCTCCAGGTCCCCCAATCGGGCAAAGCAATAAAAAAGATCGTAACGAAGAGTGACGGCACTTGGGTAGCGAAGGCGCCCGCCGGGACACCCTATACCCTTGTGGTAACTTACGTCGGCTACGCAGAGATGACTATTCCGATCAGCGGCGGAACCGCCGATATCGACGCCGGCAAGATCCTGCTGGTCCGGTCGGCCACCAGGCTAAAAGAGGCCTCTGTCACCGCCGCCAGACCGATCGTGTCGCGGGAGGTGGACCGGCTTAGCTATGACGTACAGGCCGACCCGGAAGCCGTTTCGCTGTCGCTGCTGGAAATGATGCGGAAGGTGCCGCTGCTGAGCCTTGACGCAAACGATAATGTTTTGTTGAATGGTGGCGGCAATTATAAGATCCTGATCAACGGCCGGGAGTCGGCCATGTTTGCGAGAAACCCAACCGATATCTTGAGGGCGATGCCGGCAGCCAACATCGAAAAAATAGAGGTGATCACCATCCCGCCGGCAAAGTACGACGCCGAAGGATTGTCGGGTATTATCAATATCATTACCAAAAGACACGGAGACGAGGGATACAATATCGGGCTGAATGGAGGGTATAATACCGTCTATGGTCCGTCTGTGAGCGCCAGCGGAACCTATAAGCAGGGGAAATTCGGATTGGCGGTTTTTGGTGTCTATGGCTTTTCGCCTAACCTGGTGACGAATTCGTCTACCACAGAATATATCCCAAGTATTAACAATACGATCGCTCAAAATTCAATCAATTCAAGGCACGCGCCGGTGGAGGACGGGTCCATTGATCTGAGCTATGAGTTCGATTCCCTCAACCTGCTGACGGCGTCTGCGAATCTTTACCAGAACACAACGTATAGGCAGGCCATTCAGACATCCGCTACCGACAGTGCCGGAATCCTTCAACAGGGTTTTGGCCTTCTAAACAGCTATCAGGAAGAATATCTGGGCATCACCGCGGGGTTGAATTACCAACTAGGGTTCAAGCGCTCTAAAAAGGAATTACTGACCATTTCCTACGAATTCACTGCGGGACCGGATGAGAAGGTGATCACCGATTCCTTTTTCAACCGGATGAATTATGACCCGGTGATCTTTCCGAATTTTCATCAATACAACAACGAGAACATCGCATACAATACCATTCAGATCGATTATGCCGGACCGCTCAGCAAGCTGCTGAGCACGGAGGCGGGCGCGAAAGCCATTTTCCGAAGTGATTACAGCCATTTCCATGAGAATGACCTGGACAGCGCCAGCCACTCCTACGTGCCAAATGTGGCGGAAACCAATGATTTCAATTACTACCAGGATGTGTACAGCCTCTACAACTCCTACCAACTGAACCTAAATAAATGGACTGCCAAAGGAGGTCTGCGGCTGGAACATACGGTGGTCAATGCCAATTTCCTGTCTGAAGGCGTGGCGATATCGCCCAACTACAGCAACCTGATCCCGTCCATCTCGCTGCAACGCGACTTTAAAGCATATAGTCTCAATTTCGGGTATACGCAGCGGATCCAACGGCCCGGGATTTCGCAGCTTAGCCCCTATGTCAACCTCTCCAACCCCTTATTCATTGTCACCGGCAATCCGAGCCTGCGGCCGGAATTGGACAATACGATGGAGGCCACTTATAACCACTTTGGCAAAAACTCCATTATTGCGGGGGTTAGCTATGCCTTCTCCACCAATTCCATCCAGCGGGTAACCACTTTGCAGACGGACAGTGTCAACGGGATCAAGGACACCGTGAACTACACGAGTTACGGGAATATTGGGGTGAACCGCAATCTGGGGATCAATCTAAATATCCGGTTGAACCCCAGCCAGGCCTTTTCGTTGGGGCTCAACGCACGGCTGAGTCATCTCTGGTTAAAAGGGGCATACAACGGAACGCTGTACAGTAACCAGGGTTATACAGGCTTTGCTGGTGTCAATGCGCGATATAAGTTGAACAACGGATATGCGGTTGGGCTGAACGGCGGCTATTCCAGCGGCGGCGTAACGTTGCAGGGGCATTCCCAAGGGCGGATAAATTCCAACGTCTATGTTTCGAAGGATGTGCTAAAGAAGAAGGGTAACGTTACGCTTGTGGCTGCTAACGTTTATGCAAAATATCTGACGCTGAAGAGCGTGTCCAGCGGTCCTGATTTTTCGCAGGTGTCCTATAACCAGGCTAACTATCGCTTCTTTATGATCCGGTTCAATTACCGGTTCGGGAGGCTAAACAGTGAGATCAAGAAAAATCAGCACGGGATCAATAATGATGATATTAAATCGGGGGATTAAGGGATTTACACTTGTTGTTCGGAATTGGAGAAGTTTGCCGAACTTTCCGTTATCATCATACTGAGTCGCTATGAGGTCTTCAAAATTTCTTTATTTATCTATTGTTACTTTTTCCTTTTCATTTCTAGCTTGTAAAAAGAGCGCAACTTCGGGAAACGCCCCTTCCGTATACGTATCGGGGTATTATGATACACTGGGGCAGAGTATGGGGGCCTATTGGACTAATGATTCCCTGCATACTATCTCAGGCGCCGTACAGTTAAACGGCGTTGCTTTTGCCAATGCTGACCTGTATCTGCTCGATGACGCGGGCTATTGGATGAACGGCAACTTTACGGCATTGCCTTATGTACTTAATACCAACACCCGCGGTATAGTCATAAATGGACCGGATGTATATATCGTAGGGAGTACGTCCGTAAGCAACAGCACCGCCACTGCTGCTGACATTTACTGGAAAAATAACGTACAGGTAGACCTCAGCCAAAACCTATCCAATGTAACCAATGCGTTTATTACTTCACTATTTGTATCGGGTACGGATGTATATGCGGCTGGATTGCTGGGAGTGAATTATGGGGCCGGTCAGGGCGTGTACTGGAAAAATGATAGTTTGGTCTACCTGCCGGATTGTTATATTCCCGAAGCGATTGGCGTTGTCGGCGGTACCGTATATGTAGCCGGCCAGTCCCTGACGCACG
>DATMLR010000454.1:0-4105 GCA_035570015.1 Puia sp. | reverse complement strand
TGGAAGACCTTTGGCAGCATGGACAACTGTTTCTTGTTGGTGATGGGCTTGAGACCCGGGATGATCGGGACGTTGATGCCCTGTTCGCGGCAGATGCGGACAAAGTCGAAATATTTCTGGTTGTCGAAGAACATCTGGGTGGTGATGTATTCGGCGCCGGCGTCAACTTTTGCTTTGAGGTACATAAGGTCGGTCTCGAGGTTGGGGGCTTCGAAGTGCTTTTCGGGGTAGCCCGCGACGCCGATGCAGAAGTTTGTTTTACCGCCGTTCTTGATATCCTCTTCCAGGTAGATGCCCTGGTTGAGGCACACAACCTGATTGAGGAGGTCGATGGCATAGCGGTGACCGTCCGGATCGGGTTCAAAGGAGCTTTCGTTCTTTGCCGCGTCGCCGCGAAGCACCAGCACATTGTCGACGCCGAGGAAATGAAGGTCGATCAGCGCGTCTTCGGTCTCGCGCTTGGCGAAACCGCCGCAGATCAGGTGGGGTACCGCGTCTACCTTATAGTGGTTCATAATGGCAGCGCAGATGCCTACGGTACCGGGGCGTTTCCGGACTTCTACTTTCTCGAAGGTGCCGTCGGTCTTCTTCTTGAACATCGTTTCACTCCGATGATAGGTCACGTTGATGAAAGCCGGTTTGAATTCCATCAAGGGGTCCAGGTGGTCGTAAATGGAGCTGATTGTTTTGCCTTTCAGGGGCGGAAGTATTTCGAAAGAGACCAGAGTCCCTTGCGCTTCCTGCAGATGCTGTATAACTTTCATAAGTTTGTCCTAAAACACGTGTAATTTTATCCGTGGAGGCTTGCTTCATGCCCGGCAGAGCCTAAATTTGCGTGCAAAATTAACGAAAAGAATTGAGCATTATTATTCATTCTAAGGACCTCGTAAAGACCTACCACAACCGAACAGTGGTCAACCACGTTTCCGTCAAGCTGGAGCAAGGGGAGATCGTAGGGCTGCTGGGTCCGAACGGAGCCGGTAAAACGACCACTTTCTACATGGTGGTCGGGCTGATCAAACCGGATGAAGGGCAGGTTTTTCTGAACGATGTCGATATTACGCGGCAGCCCATGTATAAGCGGGCGCAGATGGGTATCGGTTATCTGCCGCAGGAGGCATCCGTCTTCCGGAAGTTGAGTGTGGAGGACAATATCAAGGCGGTGCTGGAAATGACAAAGCTGACGCGCGCCGAGCAGAAGGATAAACTGGAAGCACTGCTGGATGAGTTCCATCTTCATCACGTGCGGAAGAATAACGGGGACTCGCTGAGCGGGGGCGAGCGCCGGCGGACGGAGATCGCGCGGGCGCTGGCGGTGGAGCCAAAATTCATGCTGCTGGACGAGCCGTTTGCGGGCGTGGACCCGATCGCGGTGGAAGATATCCAGTCAGTCGTGGCCCGGCTCAAATTCAGAAATATCGGCATCCTGATCACCGACCACAATGTGAACGAGACCCTTTCTATCTGCGATCGCGCCTATCTGCTGATCGACGGAAAGATCTTCAAGCATGGAACGGCGGAGGAACTGGCGGAAGATGAGCAGGTGAGGCGCTTGTATCTCGGTCGTAATTTCGAGCTGAAGCGGAAGGACTATCTGCATGAAGAGGCGCGGCAGGAGATCAAACAGGATGGAGAGACCGGTGGGGGGCAGATGGCACCTGAAAAACTGGCCCAATCAATAGAATACCTGATCCGGGATACGGAAAAGATTATCCGGACCGCCTTTGAAAGCGCCATGATGGCCGAAGGCAATGAAGTCGATTTCGTAAGTTATGCGCGGTATTTCAAGGAGGTCAAGACGGCGTGCATAGCCTATGGTGAAGAAAATCATATGCCGAAGGTCACGGAAGCGGCAACGCAGTTGAAAGAGATGAATATCGAGCGTATTGTGTACGGTCGTTTCCCCCTGCTCCGCCGTCTGGTGGGGTTTGGGGGCTTTCCCGGCATGATCTACCGGCTAATAAGGAGGGCTTTAAAAGGCAATAAGCTGCAAGCCAACCTACACGCAAATATGTCCAATCTGAACAAACTCCTACTATACGTCCAGAACGTTGCCTATCAAGAGATTATGTAGGTTCGCCTTGGACCCCGCCCGGGCCGCCCGATCACTGCGAGCCAAACCCCGATTTTCTTCGCAATGTCCCGCCGATTAGCTATTTTGCCGGGAATGACAAGAGGTAATTCCCGATGAAATTATTGAGCCCGGCCATATCAAGACTTGCGAGGTTGCGTCTGGGACGTATAGAGGAATGGATCAACAACCCTATTGCGGTCCAACGGGAGATTTTGCAACATTTGGTCACCTCTGCTCAATATACCGAATTCGGACGCAAGCACAATTTTTCCAACACCTTCTCGATCCGGGAGTTCAAGAATGCGGTTCCGATCCAGGAATATGACGACCTGAAGCCGTATATCCAGCGGATTATGAATGGGGAGCAGAACATCCTCTGGAATACCCCGATCACCTGGTTTGCCAAAAGCAGCGGCACAACCAGCGACAAGAGCAAATTCATCCCGGTTAGCGAGGAAAGTTTGCAGGACTGTCATTATAAGGGCGCGAAAGACCTGCTGACGATGTACTATGATTTCAACCCGGAGTCCGATCTGCTGACGGGGAAAGGGCTGGTCATCGGGGGTTCGCATACGATCAGCCAAGTGAATTCGGACGTCCATTACGGTGATCTGAGTGCGGTGCTGCTGCATAACTCCCCTTTTTGGGGCCATTGGATCCGCACTCCGGAGCTGAGTATCGCATTGCTGGATGAGTGGGAAGACAAAATAGAGCGATTGGCCCTGGGTACGATCCAGGAAAATGTGACGTCGATCTCAGGTGTGCCTACCTGGACGCTGGTACTCATCCGGCGTATCCTTGAGATGACGGGCAAGCGTACGCTGGCAGAGGTTTGGCCGTCGCTGGAACTTTATATTCATGGGGGCGTGTCGTTTACGCCCTACCAGGAGCAATTCCGGAAGCTGATCGGGAAGGAGATCCATTACCTGGAAATGTACAATGCGAGTGAAGGCCTCTTTGCCGCACAGGGCAATCCGAATGATGACGGGATGCTGCTATTCCTGGATCACGGCATCTTTATGGAATTCATGCCGGTGGAAGAATACGGCAAAGCCAATCCCGAGACGATCGGACTTAATGACGTGGAGGTGGGACAGCAATACGCACTGGTGATCAATACGAATGGCGGACTGTGGCGGTACTTGCTCGGAGATACGATCCAATTTACCTCGCGCTTCCCCTTTCGGATTAAGGTCAGCGGGCGCATCAGGCATTTTATCAACGCGTTTGGCGAAGAGGTGATCGTAGACAATACGGATAAGGCGATCGCGGTCGCGGCGGAAAAGACAGGCGCTATCGTGAACGACTATACTGCGGCGCCGGTATATTTTGGGGATACCGGCAACGGTGCGCATGAGTGGTTGGTCGAGTTCGAGCGGGAGCCCGTGGATATGGAGCTTTTTGTCGGCGAGCTGGATAAGGCTTTGCAAAACGTAAACAGCGACTACGAAGCAAAACGGCATAAGAATATCGCGCTCAGCCTGCCGATCCTGCATTCATTGGAGAAGGGCGTCTTCACGGCGTGGTTGAAAAGCAAAGGCAAGCTTGGCGGACAGCATAAGGTGCCGCGGCTGTCGAATAACCGCAAATACATTGAGGAGATCCAGGCTATGCTGCCGGGGCGGTTCCCGGATCCGGTATCGCCGGCGATTCCCGAAGCGCCATCGCCAAAATAAGAAGACTTACTACGGAAGAAGTGTAGAACAGATACAGGTAAGGCACGTCGATAAAACAATAAAATACCACAAGACTTAGTTTCAATACCGCAAGCGGAACATTGTTGCGGCCGCGCCGGATGGCATATACGATAAAAGCCATCGGGAGGGTGAAGCTGAAGAAGATCAGCAGCCCGTGGAGGATCGCCGTGCCGTTGCGACCGAAGAACCAGGCCAGGCCTGGCGCGGTCGAGAATACGTCGGGGCTGTCCTTCCAGACCCGGCCGGCAAAAGAAATATAGTCATGCGGCAGATAAGCCAGCCGCTTAAATGTTTCCCAGCCTACAGGGACCAGGAAAATCAACACAAAACACCC
>DATMLR010000453.1:0-7733 GCA_035570015.1 Puia sp. | reverse complement strand
GAGGTCTGGTGATCCTGCAATTCGGCATTTCGCAGCTAATGATCATCGGTACGATCGTAGTGGCTAGGCAAATGGATTTCTTTCAGAACCGGGATCTTGGTTTCAACAAAGACTTCGTGATCCAGTTCGGCCTGCCGGACTCGGCGCACCGCCAGGTGTTGTGGCAGGAACTGAGCGCCATGCCGGGTGTAACCGATATTAGCTTTTCCTCCGGCGCTCCTCCCTACATGGGCGGTGCAACCGGCTTCGATGATCCCGATCGGGGCATTAAGGGAGAAAATATCACCGAGATAAAATTCATAGACGAACACTATATCCGAATGTTCGGACTGCACATGCTGGCGGGGGATACGATCGCCCGGCGACAGGGGGTAGACAGCATCCTGAGAGTCGTGGTCAATGAGACGCTTATCCAGACCCTAAACCTTCCCGACCCGCATACGGCTATCGGGCATATTTTCGAAGCCAATGGAAACCGCTGCCGGATTATCGGCGTGGTGCAGGATTTTCAAAGCGAGAGCAAGCATAAGAAGAGACGAGCTTGTATCATGCTGTATATTGATCGGAATTTCTGGACCGCCAGCGTTCGCCTCAACCCTCATGCTATGGAGGGCACGATCGCCCAAATCGGTAAGGACTGGTCTGCCCTCAGCCCGAATGATCTTTTTCGATACGAGTTCCTTGACGACCATATCGCCTCCTACTACCGTCAGGAGCAAAAGGTCTACGTTGCCTTCCGGCTCTTCTCCTGCATCGCCATTTTGGTGGGCTGCCTTGGCCTTTATGGCCTGATCGCTTTTGCCACGCTGCAACGCACGCGGGAGGTGGGCATCCGGAAAGTTCTGGGCGCCTCGGTGTCAAGTATCCTGCTGTTGTTTGGCCGCGAATTTATCGTGCTGATCCTGCTGGCCTTCGTGGTCGCTGCACCGTTGGCTTGGCTGGCCATGCACAACTGGCTCGACAACTTTGCCTATCGCATCGGGATCGGGTGGGGGACCTTTGTCGTTTCGTTGGCCGTGTCGTTTATCATTGCGGCGTTTACGATCTCGTACAAGTCGATCGCGGCGGCGGTGGTGAACCCGGTAAAGACGTTGAGGACGGAATAGGGGCTACCCCTATTTGAACGTCAGGTTCAACGCAATGAGATTCGACTTCAGGTTTGTCGTCTCGGTATAATGCCCATACCGGATCTCTATCGCGCTCAGGTGTTTGCTCCCAATCCCGCCGGGCGGGGCAAGCCTGATACCGGTGCCGAAATACTGACCGCTGAAGGCCGAGAGGGCATAGTTGCTGGTATAATATTCGTCCGCCGGCGTATGGACCTTGAATGGTGCGAAATAGTTGGATGCCGATTGGATATAATACCGATAGAAGGGACTGATGGAAAAGAACGGTGTGATCTTTATCGGAACTTCGAGACTGGCCGTATGCGATCGGACCCCCCAGTTATCGATGTAGAACCGGTAGTACGCGCGCAGGATTACGTTATCGCCGAGGAAATAGTTGAGGCGCAGCCCAACAGGCAGCTTTAACCGCTGTGAAGGCAACTTTTCCACCACGGCGGTGGTGCTGTCGGCAAAGTATACCCGATGGAAAGGAAGCCCGAGGTATCCGGTCTGATAGGTAAAGTCGACGAGGATCGCGCCCTGCATCCGCTCGTTGATGACCTGGGTAAAAGAGAAAGACGCGGAATACGAATCCCGGCCGCTGGACGGGATATGGACCCGGCCCCCCTTACTGAGCACCTGACCCGTGCTGTAATTTAGCGCCTCCGTCCTGCCGCTGGCTGTAGTGACATAGACCACACTGTCGGTCGTTGGAGTGGAGACGACATTCGCGGTGTCGACGGGGATCAGTTCGGACGGCGTGATCATGACGATGCGGTCGAAATAGCCGGTGAGCTTGGCGCTGAATTCACCATTGTGTTTGGTCTTGGCGGACATGGAAGTATTGAGGCCGATCGAATGATAGTAGTTGTGCTCAGCGGAATAGTAGGCGCCCAGGCCGAAGGATGTACCTTTTTGTTGATTCTCGATCGTCCAGTCCAGCGTCGGATAGATCCGGGTGCCCGTCCTCTTGCCATGCCCGCTCGAATCGACATAGGCCTGTGATGCTGCCGTATGGTTATCCATTCCGATCCCGCCGATGAGGGAGTTCTTCCGCCCCTTGGGATCCCAGCCAACCATTTTGATCTCAAGGCCATTGGAGAGGTCGGTGACGTTCCCGATCCCTCTCGGCCCCGGATCGCCGCCGGAAACGGCCGACTTGTCAGCAGTCTGGGAATAATAACTGGAAAGGATATTCACTTCGTCGATCTTCAGAGCGCGCGATTTAAACCCGGAGGTATCGGCGGGGGTATTTTGAGAAAACGCGGCGAGGATCCCGAAGACCAGACCGGTTATAGTAAGACAGACTCTTCTCATGCGTGATAAGTAGGGATGATGAATTTAGTTACAGCCGCAGCCACCTCCCGTCTTGCCGCCATTGGCGCCGGAAGAGCCTTCGCGGTAGCCCTGGAAGTTCAGCTCTTCCTTTTCGATCTTGCGGTTACCCAGAGTCATTTCGGAGTCATTGAGCCTGCTTTTCTGGTATTCTTTAACCGATTGGCAGGAAGGAAGGCAGTACGCTGCAATAGCAGTAAGCGCCAGCATGTACCATGTTCTTTTTTCCATGTGTATAGTTTAAGTGAATCGGAGATTGGCGGAAGGATAGATTTGGTCATCGTCGTCGATCACGATCGCTTCCACATCTTTCAGCTGATTGATCATATCGATCCCGGCCCGGATACCCATGATCATGACCGGCGTTGCGATCGCATCGGCAAACTCGGCGTTTGGGCAAAGGATAGTGACGCTTTTAATCCCCGTGACCGGTAAACCCGTGCGGGGATTGATCGTATGGCTGTATTTCTTTCCGTTGATCAGGATATATTTTTCATAGTTGCCGGACGTCGCTACCGCCAGATTCGTGACATTCAAATAAGAGAAGATCTGACCGCGGGCGTTGGGATCGACGATGCCGATCGTCCAGGGGCTGCCGTCGGGCTGATATCCCCAGATCGCCAGGTCTCCCGATGCATTGACGATCCCACTGTCGACCCCCATGGCCACCATAATACTCATGGCCCGTTCCGCGGCATAGCCCTTGCCGATCCCGCCAAACCCGATCCGCATCCCCTTCTCCCTGAGGAATACGGTGCACTGGTCCCGGTCGAGCAAGACGTTCCGGTAATTGATCAGCCGGACCATCTGTCTGGCAGTATCCCTGTCGGGTAGGGCGGTCATCGTCACATCGAAGTTCCACAGCCGCTTGTCGATCGAGCCATAAGTGATATCAAAGGCGCCCTGCGTCAGCCGGGAGATGCGGACCGAACGCTCAATCAGACCGAATGTTTCGTGGCTGACTTCGACGGGTGCGATCCCCGCATTCCGGTTGATAAGACTGGTCTCGCTGTCGTCATGGAAGGTCGTAAGCAGCTTTTCGATCCGCCTGATCTCGGCGATGCCCGCATCGATGCGGTCCATGGCCCAGGTCTCGTCGTGCGCGATCACGGTCAGCTCGAACCGGTTGCCCATAAGCGGCAAGGTCTTTCGAAAAGCCTTCCGGACGGTCGTTTCTATGGAAATATCGGCTGTCATGGATGCGTATCAATCAGCGTGCGGACCTCCAGCGCAAAATCGGCCGGTTTCTCGTTCGGGAGCCCTTCCCAGGTCTTCACGACCTTACCATCCGCACTCAGCAGCAGCGTATAGGGGAATTTTCCCTGGGAATTGTATTTGTCGGCCATCGAATTATTGAGCGCCTGCTGCTGCGGGGTTAACTGGTTCTTTTTGCTCCGCGGAAAGTCCGCATTGACCAGGATAAGGCTGGTATCGGCCATTTGCAGAAAATCCGGATTGTCGAGGATTTGCTTGCGTAGCAGGATACAAGGTGCACACCAATCGCTTCCGGAAAAGTTCAGCAGGATATGTTTGTGCTGGTCCTTTGCCAGCTGCCGGGCTTCATCGAGGTTGTAATGCCAGCCGTTGGCCGCGAGCCAGCCGGTAAGCAGCAGGCCGATGAGTGTCTTCATGCAACGAAGATACGATTGATGTTGCAACAAGGTTGCCTAAAAGTTCAACCCGGTGCTCAGCCGCAGCCCATTCGTGGAAATGCCGGGATGCTGGAGATAGGTGAAGCGTCGTACAAAATCTATACGGATTATGTTCAGAATGTTATAGATGCCGACTCCGGCTTCAAGATAGGGCTGGCTGCCAAGGGCATACGTGGTCAGGACGCCCTGATCGTTCAAAGGGAATTTCATCTGTTCCGGGTTAGTGGCCGGATTGTTCTCCGGCCGGACACCGCCAAACAGGATCTTGCCTTCCACGACTTCCCTTAGCCTTAACTTCTTCAGCAGAGGAATTTTGTTGAGGAAGAACCCGTTGAAATAATGATCGACATTGAGCGACGCATAGTGATCGGTGATGAATTCCTCCACATTCATCAGGTTATAGCCGTTGAAACTATAAAAGAACGAAGGATTCGCCGGCTGAATGATCAACAGCGGGAAAGGGAGATTGCCGGTAATATAGCCCGCGTTGAACCGGATATCCATAAAACCCACCGGCGCCAGATACCATCGTTTGGCGATCCCAAGGTGGAAGGCATTGTACATATATTGTCCGCCAAGCAGTCCCTTGATTCCCACCGCATATTGGAGGGAGAAAGTCGGATATTGGGTGTTGATGATCCGGCGATAGTTGTGGCCCTGATAGAATTGCTGATGCGGCGACCAGCCCAGTGTGACCGAGAGTTGCGTCGTCGTTAGCTGATGGATGCTGTCGCTGATCCCGTCGGGCTGTTGATAAATATAATACAGGTCTTGTGCGGGCTGCTGCCGCCAATATTTGCCGCCGAAATTGTAGGAGAAATGGTCGCCGAATTCCCGGATATAGGAGAGGTTACCAACATCGGTATACAACCATTTTCCACCGATGCCCCGGCTGAACGAGCCCAGGAAGCTGTTGTCCGTTGCAAATAGATTTTCCGCGCCCGGATTGCGGATGTCATGCAGGAAGCTCGCCTGGATATAGTGAAAGGGATAGGCGTAGATCGACTTGTGATTGACTGAATAAGTGGCGCTGGCATGGTATTTCCATCGCTGATCGCCGGTGGCATAGGCCACATAATCATCCGTGAACCAGCGGGTGCTGAGTTTTACATTCGAGCGGCCGCCGACCTGGTAGCGGCTTCCTTCCAGGGAATTGAAGGAGTAGAAATTGCCTACGGGCCCGATGTCAAAGACGCCCGCGGACTTGTAGCCAACGGTGGCGAACGTGATCCAGTCCATCAGCCGGCGGTAAGATCTCATTTTTAACAGGCTGTCCGTATTCCGATAAGTCCGATCTTCCGAGGCGGTCAGCGGAATGGGACGCATTCCGGTCCAAATGCTGTCCGGCAGCGGCACCGAAGCCAACGTGGTGTCGATGGGAAGGCCACGGAAGGCCTCATCCGGCAGGGTCGAATCGGAGACATCGGAGCTAACGATCACGTGCTGGCCATAGAGCCCAAGGTTGTTGCGGGTCAGACTAAAATAAGAGAGCAGGTCGGATTGCGACCGGTAATATCTTCCCCCCGGCCCTTTCTCAAAGGTCTGACGGACGACAAAGCTCCGCACCCAGTTCACGTTACTGTGGCTGCCGGCTTCCAGCTCTGCCTTTTTGATGGCGTAGGACCCATCGAGGGTAATATAGAGGTTGCCTGAAAAGAGCAGGTCCTGCGGGTTGCGGGGAATAAAATTGACCCGGACCAGCCGGACGCCGTTCTCTTCGATGGTATCCCGGATAAAATATTCGTAAAGGTCGGGGCCCAGTTTTGCCACCGGGCTCATAAACTGCAGGGTGAACACAAGCATGGTATTGTCGTAGACCGTGAAGTCCTGGTAAAGGCGGTTCATAATGGCGCTTACGCCGCTCATATCGATGTATTGCCCGAGATCGACCCGCTTATGCCCGAGGATGATCTCTTTTTTCCGGTCCGGGTTGGTCCGTTCATAGTTCCGGGAGTAGGTTTCCTCCAGATAGGCCGGCACGAGGCGTTTGCCGGGAACGAGTGTGGTATCGGGCGTGAACAGGAAGCGGTATTTCTTAAAAAGTTTCCCTTCTGTGATGATCCGGGGCGGCCGGTCTGTCAGGACTCGGACCTTATCGTACTGGTGATAGCTGACGTAAGGATAGGAGGTGGGAGCGTTTTCCGGCTTGTGGGCGATTACTTCGCGGATGAGGTCCACCGCAGGGTTATGACGATTCCGGTATCGTTTCTTGCGGTCGATGACCACTTGCTGCAACGAAACATACGAAACCGAAAGCAGGATGGTCAGGGGCTCCGTGCTGCTGTCGACAAGCAGGGTAACGGGAGCATAGCCGGCCGCGGTGACGCGGATACGCTGAGCCTTGCCGGGCAGGACAAAATGGAACCGGCCTGTCGTGTCCGAGAGCGTCCCCCGGCTGGTGCCTACTGCCATGATGCTGGCCTTCGGGACTGGCTGGCGGGTAGCCGAATCCAGTATCCTGCCGCTCAGCGCGCGGGACTGCCCGAGGGCGGATAGGCAAGATCCCATAGCGATACAGAATATGATGATAAGCGGTTTGATAATCAAAGATCGCAATAACCGGGTTTACGACCCCGACTTTCGGGTATAGTTTTGTGTCGTAAATTTAATGACATGAAACAACAGGAACAGATCAATTATGACCGCGTCGCTGAAGCGATCGACTATATCCGGGAGCATTTTCAATCACAGCCCGGTCTCGAAGAAGTGGCGGACAAGATCCATCTCAGTCCCTATCATTTTCAGCGGCTGTTTAGCGACTGGGCGGGAGTGAGCCCAAAAAAATTCCTCCAGTACATCAGCGTGGAGCATGCCAAGGAAGTGTTGAAGGACCAGCGGGCAACGGTATATGACGCCGCCTTTGAGACGGGACTGTCCGGCACGGGGCGGCTACATGACTTGTTCGTCAGTATTGAGGGGATGACGCCCGGCGAGTTCCGCAATGGCGGAGCTGAGCTGGAGATCAACTACAGCTTTGCTGAAAGCCCGTTTGGGGAAATGCTGGTGGCGTCGACCCTCAAGGGGATTTGCTATATGGCTTTTGTGGAGAAGGAGCCGGCCGCGTTTGCCGATCTTCAATCGCGATTCCCCAATGCCCGGTTTCGGCAGGTGACCGACCTGACCCAACAAAACGCCCTTTACATCTTTACGCAGGACTGGAGCCGGCTGCACGAAATCAAGCTGCACCTCAAAGGAACGGAATTCCAGCTGAAGGTTTGGGAGACCTTGCTAAAAATTCCAATGGGCGGTCTGACGACATATAAGGATATAGCAGGGCGTATCGGTAACCCGCAGGCGTCACGGGCGGTGGGCACTGCGGTCGGTGACAACCCCGTGGCGTTCCTGATCCCTTGCCATCGGGTCATTCAATCGACCGGGCTCATCGGACAGTATCATTGGGGCGCCAGCCGGAAGACGGCAATGATCGGGTGGGAAGCGGCAAAAACGGTAAAAACGGCATAAGATGGAATCGATTGATACCGAGCGGGTCATCAATTTATTGCCCTTCGATGGCGCTGCGGATTATTATGGCAAAGTGCTGGCGGCCGCGAAAGCAAATCATTATCTCGATCGGATGTTGAATAACATTGCATGGCGAAATGACGAAGCGGTCATCTTTGGCCGGCATGTTGTCACCAGG
>DATMLR010000452.1:0-3474 GCA_035570015.1 Puia sp. | reverse complement strand
AAGATAGCATTGCCCCCACGCTGAGAGACGCTTATGGTACAGCGGCCAGGGTTGAAATTGCAAAAGGGAATGTAGTAGGCTTTGATACTTTTAATGAGTTGAGGGACTCCATCGATGAGGCGATCCGATCCGATAAAATAGTCAGGAATACGCAGGAACTGGAGGCAAAGTACTCCTTGAGTAAAAAACAGGCGGAGATCGATTCCCTCAATAAAGAAAGGAAAATACAGCAGCTTACGCTGAGGCAACGCAATACGATCAACTGGGTGCTGGCCGGTGTGGTGTTGGTAGCTGTGCTGATCGGCTTTTTGTATAACAGGAGTTACCGACAGCAAAAACAATTGGTGGCCGCTCAAGCCGTCCTTCAGGGACAGGTGGAGGAACGAACCCGGCTTGCCAAAGACCTGCACGACGGTCTGGGGAGCATTTTATCGAGCGCCAAATATTCGTTCAATCATATGAAACAAAACCTGATCATTTCACCGGAGAATGCCGCAGCATTCGAGAAGAGCATGGATATGCTGGATAAGTCGATCGCGGAGCTGAGAAGGGTGGCGCATAACATGATGCCCGAGACCCTGATGAAATTTGGGCTGGATACGGCCCTGAAGGACTTCTGCAGCAGTGTCGATCAGAGCGGCGCCGTCAAACTGACTTATCAATCATTTGGATTGGAAGACGCGACGATCCCGGATGTCACTTCGGCTGCCGTTTACCGGATCATCCAGGAATTGGTGAATAATATCCTGAAACATGCTGACGCGACATCGGCACTTGTGCAATTGATCCAGAAGGATGATACGCTTAGTATTACCGTGGAAGACGACGGGAAAGGGTTTGACCGGAAGGTGCTGGAGACCGGTGGAGGCATCGGCTATACGAGTCTGCAAAACAGGGTTACCTATTTGAAAGGCAGCATTGACCTTCAGACCAGTCCGGGTAAGGGTACAGCGGTACATATCGTACTGCCAAATTAAAACGCATGATCCGGGTATTTATCATAGACGACCACCAGATGATCATTGAAGGGATTCATACCCTGCTGCAGGGCGAGGCGGGCATTGAGTGGATGGGAAGCACCAAATCGCCGGATGACCTGATGGCTTTCCTGACAAAAACCCAGCCGGACGTCCTGTTGATGGATATCAATCTCCCCCAAAGAAGCGGGCTTGAGCTTTGCAGGGAAGTAAAGGAAAAATACCCGGCGATCAATATCATTGGGCTGAGTACGTTCGACCAGCCAAGTGTGATCAGAAAGATGCAGGAAAACGGCGCTTCGGGGTATTTATTGAAAGACGCGTCCAGGAGTGAGATCCTGGAGGCCATCAAACAGGTGAATAAGGGAAAGGAATATGTCAGCTTTTCCGTTGCCGAAGCGCTGAAGAAAAGTAGTGCGGAACTTTCGCTGCCTGCGCTGACGAGGCGGGAGAAAGAGATACTCGGGCTGATCGCGGAAGGGTACACTAATAAAGGGATCGCGGCGAAATTGTTTCTCGATAAGACCACGGTCAATACTCACCGGAAGAATATGCTTACGAAGTTCAACGTGACCAATACGGCGGCGCTTATAAAGATCGCGGTGACGAATCATTTGATTTAGGGCGGTTCGCGGGTGATTTAGGGCGGTTCGCGGGTTCGACGAATTTCGGCCTTTGGTGGGAAGGGCATGCAACATTTTCCGGCCGGCAGCGTCCTTTCGGATACATCAAAACCATCCCGTCATGTTCCGAAATTACTGGAAGATCGCCGTCCGGCAGCTGGGGAAACAGAAATTCTATTCCTTTATCAAGATCGGGGGCTTTGCCCTGGGTATCGCGACCTGTCTGCTGATCACGTTGTATATCCGGCATGAGCTCAGCTTTGACCGAATGTATGCAAAGGGGGACCGGCTTTACCGGGTTGTCCAGGTTTATCTCCAGGACAACGGGACGTCGGGTCGGGGGATCTGGATGCCGGCGCCCCTGGCCAAGTCTCTTCTAAAGGATTTTCCGCAAGTGGAGCAGACGGGGCGGATCATGCCTGCGGACCTCTTCTATGGCGCGGGGAGCAATGAGGTCCGCCCGGAAGGTAAGATGGATGATACTTACGAAGAGGGGTTCACCTACGCGGATCAATCGATCCTGGAGATGTTCGGGACGCCCATGGTCTACGGCGACCGGGCGCATGCGCTGACGGAGCCGGCAAGCATCGTGCTCTCGAAGCGCAAGGCGGACAAGTATTTTCCGGGGCAGGATCCGGTGGGGAAGGTGCTTTATCTCAATGGGGATATGGCGCATCCTTATAAAATCGGCGGGGTGATGGCCGACCCACCGGTGAATTCACATCTGAATAAATTTGATTTTTTAATCTCCCTGACGGGTCATGAGTTGTGGAACGGGGAGCAGGATTTCTGGCGGGCGGATAACTACCCTACCTATGCGCTGTTGAAGCCGGGGGTCGATCCGGTGCAGCTGCAGGTCAAAATGGCCGCACTTAACCAGCGTTATCTGTTGCCACAGATGGAAGCGGCCGGCACGGCCGATCCCGAGGGTATTCTCAAACGCAGTTCCTTTGAATTGCAGCCGGTAAAGGATATACATCTGAGATCGGGCAATCAATGGGGTGACGGGCTGCAGCATGGGGATATCCGGTTGGTCTGGTTGTTTGGTGCGGTGGGTGTCTTTATCCTCTTATTGGCCTGTATCAATTTTGTCAATCTCTCGACGGCGCGGAGTGCGAACCGGGCGAAGGAGGTGGGGTTGCGGAAGGTGGTGGGTTCGTCGCGCAGCGGGTTGATCGGGCAGTTTCTGACGGAGTCGCTGCTTCTCAGCGCGATCTCGATCGTCCTTGCGATCGGGATCGCGTGGCTTTGTCTGCCGCTCTTTGACCGCATGACCGATACGAAGCTGGAAATGCCCTGGACGGAGTGGTGGTGGTTGCCGGCGATCGTCTTGACCGCGGCGGGGGTCGGATTGCTGGCAGGTTGGTATCCGGCGGTGTATCTGTCGCGGTTCCGACCGGTTGAGGTGCTGAAAGGGGCTGTGGCGCTGGGTGGCCGGCGGTCGGGGCTGCGGAGCGCACTGGTGGTGTTCCAGTTTACGACCTCGGTGATCCTGATCGTCTGTACGCTGGTGGTGTACCGGCAGATGCAATTTATCCTGAACAGCAAGATGGGGTATGATAAGGATCAGGTGATGTTGATCCAGGGAACGGGGACGATCGATACCGGCAGCTATCCGCACCTGAGGTTGAGGACGTTCAAAAATGACCTGCTGGGTTTGACAGGGGTGAAGAATGTGACGGTCAGCGATTTTTTGCCGGTTGGCCTTGGGAAGCGGAATCAGAATGGTTTTTGGAAAGAGGGTCGGTCGAAGGTTGATCCGTCGATCGGGGCGCAGAATTGGTATGGCGATCCGGATTATTTTGCGACGATGGGGATGAAGATCGTCAAGGGCCGAACCTTTGTGCGGGACATGGCGTCGGACTCGTCGGCGG
>DATMLR010000451.1:0-6507 GCA_035570015.1 Puia sp. | reverse complement strand
ACTGCGCAGAACAGCTGCCCGGAAACGTTAAAGACCTTTACCCTGGCACGGACACAGGTCAGTGCCCATTATGTGATCTGTCGCGATGGGGTCGTGCATCACCTACTGAATGATTATCTACGCGCCTGGCAGGCGGGCGTCGGCAAGTGGGGGAATATTACGGATGTCAATTCTATATCGATCGGGATCGAACTCGACAATAACGGGTTCGAGCCTTTTGCGCCCGAACAAATTCATAGTCTGCTGCGGCTGCTGGCCACGCTCAAGAAAGAATATAATATTCCAACCTCGAATTTCATCGGCCATTCGGATATCGCGCCAACGCGTAAAGTGGACCCCAGCTATCTTTTCCCATGGAAAGAGCTGGCGGACTCGGGTTATGGGCTTTGGTATACCGATACGACCGGTGTAATGGTGCCGCAAGGTTTCAGTGCATTGACGGCGCTTCGCCTGATCGGGTTTGATGTTAAGGACAGCAGCGCAGCGGCACAGGCTTTCAAAAGACATTGGGAGCAGGATACCACTAAGACCTGGGGCCCGGTGGATGTCCAGGTCCTGTATTCGTTGTACAGGCAATATCAGTAATGTCGGGGCGCTTTGATTTTGCCCGGGACTTAAGTTCCTTCACCTCGAAACTTCAAACACATTATCCGCGGGATGGCTATCCGGTACATAGGTGCTTCCAAGGCGAAACCTGCTTACAGGGTGGGCCGCATGGAAGGCGATGGTCAACTTCGTCTCGTGTTCCCAGACGGCTACGGAGCGGTGGATCTTTTCCTTGCTGCCGTCGGCATATTCGATCGTCAAGTCGACCGGCACGGGCTTGCCGCCTTTGTTTGTAATGAGGATCGTCCAGGCATTCTCCTTGTGGCGCACGTCAGCAATCGCCAGGTCGGGATAGCCGCCCTCATAGAACCAACGTTTCCAGAACCAGTTGAGGTTGCGGCCGGTCCCGGCATTGAAACTGCCGAAGAAATCGATGGGGATGGGATGTTTGCCGTGCCAGTCTTCCATGTATTTGTGGATACCGCGTAGAAACAGGCTGTCTCCAAGCAAATCTTTCAGATACAGATATCCCATCGCCGGTTTGGGATAGGAATTGAGATAGTAGTCATTGTCCGTCTCTTCCGTCGAAAGGGTCATGATGGGAAGGTCTGCTTCTTTGCCCGCTCCCCGCGCATAGGGCTCTACGCCATAGGGGTCTACGATGGTCGAGTCAATCAGGGGCGAGATGATCCACTCGCCGATGGTGGCCCATCCCTCATCCATCCACGCATATTTGGTTTCATTACACCCCATATAGAAAGGAAAGAGCGTATGGAAAATCTCGTGGTCGGTGAGCTCGATTGCATCGGGACGGCTGTCGAGCGGGTTGTCATTCACCATCATCGGGTATTCCATCTGATCCAGGCCGTCGAAGACGGTCTCGTGCGGATAGGGATAGGGCCACGCGGGGAAAGTGTAACTCATCGCCCGGACTGTCTTCCGCGCAAAATCAACGACTTCATAATAGTCTTTATGGTCTGGGTTGAAGACGGCGTCGACACGGGTCCTTCTGGCGGTAGCCGGGTCTACAACAAGGCTGGAGGCCTTCCACATGTAATGATTGCTGGTCGCAAAGACAAAATCGGTAACATTCCTGGCCTCAAAACTCCACGTATTCGTATCGGCGCTGCGGATGAAATCCTTACGTGCAAGGTCAGTCGTATCGATGATGGTCACAACGGTATCAGCTACCCCTGCGGCGTCGATCCGTCGGTTGATAACGGGAGACAGCAGGTCGCCGCGATTGACGAGATCGCCCGTTGCCCACACGAGATAGTCGCGGGGAACAGTGACAGAGACATTAAAATTGCAGAAGTCATTGTAGAATTCCTGCGGCCCCAGATAGGGAATGCGGTTCCAGCCATCGATATCGTCATATACGGCAATCCGCGGAAAGAAGTAGGCGACAAAAAAAGCGCCGCTGTCGATCTGTCCGGTGCGAATATGGGAGGTCTTGTTAAGGGTGTAGGCAAAATCAAGCGAGATCGTAATCGACTGGCCGGGGATGAGCGTGGAAATGAGGACAGGGAGATCGGTGCCATCGGCGCCACTGCGCCGGCGGTTATTGCGGGCAGCATCGGCGGGCTGGCCACCGATGACCAGGTTGGTGATAGCGACGCCGTCTGTGAGGTCTTCGGGGCGAACAGGCATCATGCGGGCGGACCCTTTCTTGTAGAGGTTAGGATATAGTTTGAATAGGATCTGGCGCAGGGTGTCGGGGCTATTATTAATATACACAATCGTTTCCGACCCGCTGACCAGCCGGGTGGAGGGATCGAAACGGACGCGGATCGTATAATCGGCTTGATTTTGCCAATAATGTGGGCCAGGCTGGCCGGCGATCGTTCGGCTGCCTTTGTCAATGGCCTGGCGGATGTTGAGAGGGATGGGGAGAGCGTTCTGGGCGTCGGAAAAGAAGGAGGTGCTGCAGAAAAGAAAGAGGGGGACGTATCTTGTCATGCCTCAAAATACGCAAATTTTCGCGATCCGGGCAACCACTCAAACAAACCCGCCGTTGGTACTCATATCTCCTCTTTCGCTGTCAAGATTTTCGAATATTCCAGATCCATTAATGGTCGCCAAACTGATGTTGTTATGAAAAGAACGGCGATCGTGCTATGTTGTCTAATGGGGCTGCGCGCCTGGGCGCAGCCCGACCTTGGTATCCAGAATGGAAATTATTCGGGCATTCAGGGCTCGCTGCTCAACCCGAGCTCGATAGCGGGTTCGAAGATCAAATGGGACGTACTCGGGGCTTCGGCAAGGGTCGATTTTGCGAATACCTTTCTGTATGCCCCCAAGGGTTCCCTACCCTTCTTCGGCGTCCGGCGGATCATTAAGGGCAGCATCGATGAGAACCTGTTCCTCACGCGGTATGATCCGGGAAACCCTAACAAATTATATAACGTGACTCTATCGGGCGAACTGCTGGGGCCATCGTTTTTTATGACCATCCACCACAAACACGAGATCGGTTTTACGATGGAGGTCCGGGGGATGGCGAATATCCGGGATATCACGGGGAATGCGGCACAGAACGCGTTTGACTACCTGTTGTCCAGCAGCCTTTGGAATACGACCTTCCAGGAGCAGTCGGCGCGGGTGAATGCCATGGGCTGGCTGGAATACGGGCTGCATTATGCGACTGTCCTGTATGATGACGGCCGGAACGAGTGGAAGGCGGGGGCTACGCTGAAGTTCGAGCAGGGGCTCTTCGCGACCTATGTAAAAAACACCCATTTGAACTACCGGATCATGGATACGACGGGTATTCTGTTCACGAATTCCGCCGTCGATTACGGCCGGACCGATTTCGATGACTTCCGGCATATCAGTTACCCACACTTCGACCATGGCCACGGGTTTGGCGCCGACCTGGGGCTCACGTTCGTTCACCGGGACCATGCTGGAGACGGCTACCGGTACCGGATAGGGCTTTCGTTACTGGATGTCGGTAAGGTCGATTTTACGCGTAATACAGGTTCGTATCACTTGGCTGCCGCATCGGCCAATTTTAATAACTGGCATGAGACGCAGTTTGTGGGCAATTCCCAGCTTGATCAGACCCTGAGCGCGGTCTTTTACAACGGGGATTCGGCGAAGTCGCAAACGGGGACGTCGTTTCATATGGCCTTGCCGACGGCGCTGAGCTTGCAAGCGGATTATGCGTTCTGCGGCCCGTGGTTTGCCAATCTGACGATCGTAAAAGGCCTGGGGCACGGGAACAATGTCGGCGTTATCCAGCCCGATCTTTACTCGCTGACGCCGCGATATGAGACACGGCAATTCGAGGTCAGTCTTCCGTTATCGCTGATTGGTTACGGTCATGTGCAGCCAAGGGCGGGGCTGGCGGTGCGGGTATGGTATTTCTTTATCGGCGGTGATGCACCTGGTGCGCTGTTTAAGCTGAACGATTTAAAGCAGGTAAATTTTTATATAGGCATACATTATTTCAATTTCAAATGAAAACAAGTCTGATTTTTTTTAGTCTGCTGTTGGCGACCAACTGGACGGTGGATACGGCCAACGCGAAAGTGGGGTTCAGTGTGAAGGGACCTTTTGGGACGGTCAACGGCACGTTTAGCGGGTTGGAGGCCGTCATTCAATTCGATCCGAATAATCTGGCAGGCTGCTCGATCCGGGCCAGCATCGATGCAAAGACGGTCAACTCCGGCATCGGAATGCGGAATCATCATCTTCAGTCCGAAGAGCAGTACCTGAACACGGACAAGTATCCGCGCATCACGTATAAATCCAGCAAGATCGAGAAGACGGGCGCGGGTTACAAGGCGACCGGCGAGCTGACTATTAAAGACGTCACCAAGCCTGTCGAGATCCCCTTTACGTTTGCGCCCAATGGGAATGCGGGCGTGTTTAAGGGAAGCTTCACGTTCAAACGGGAGGATTTCAACATCGGAAAGTCCGGGGGATCTATCGGCGATATGATCACGATCACGCTGGATGTACCGGTAAAAAAGTAGGCTGGCTGTGGAAAAAAGTTTATCTTTCCGGTTTGTATCATCATGGAAAGGATCGATATCTGTTGCATTGGCCATATTACATTAGATAAGGTGGTCACGCCGCGTTCGGCGGTTTTCATGGCGGGCGGAACGGCATTCTATTTCTCCAACGCGTTATCGCGGATGGATGTACGCTACCGGCTGGTTACGGCGGTGGCTTCTGACGGGATGGCGGCGGTCAGCAATCTCCGGCTGGCCGGGGTTGATGTAAAGGTGCTGCCCAGCACGCACACTGTTTATTTCGAGAACATTTATGGCGAAAACCAGGATAACCGCACGCAGCGGGTGCTGCGCACGGCGGACCCCTTCCCGGCTGCGAAACTCGCGGATATCGATGCGCGGATCTTTCACCTGGGGCCGCTGCTGGCGGGCGATATTCCGCTCGAACTGATCCGGACTTTGGCGGTCAACGGAAAGATCTCGCTCGATGCGCAGGGATATCTCCGTGCCGTAGTAGATCAGCAGGTGAAGCCGATCGACTGGCCGGATAAGCGGGAGGCTTTGAAATTCGTCTCCATCCTGAAAACAAATGAATCGGAGATGGCGGTGCTGACCGGGCAGGCGGGCATCCGGCAGGGGGCGAAGATATTGGCGGATTGGGGAGTAAAGGAAGTGGTGATCACCTTGGGCAGCCAGGGCTCGGTCATTTATGCGGACCAGCGCTTCCACGATATTCCGGCCTATGTCCCGACGACTTCCGTTGTGGATGCGACCGGCTGCGGCGACACGTATATGGCCGGTTATCTGTATCAACGGAGCAAGGGCATTCCGGTACAGGGAGCCGGGGAGTTCGCGGCCGCGATGGCGACCTTGAAGATCGAAGCCTCAGGTCCGTTCACCGGAACCGCGGATGATGTCGTGAGCCTTCTGGCCAGCCGGCAGGGGACGGCATTCGTTTCCCGATAATCAAAACAATCTATGGAAGGTCCCGCAAAATCACCCCGTGAGGTGCTGGAGATCATGCTGAAAAGGGATCGTTTTACGGCCTGGCTGGGCCTTGTCATCGATGAGATCGGGCCCGGATACTGCAAGCTGCACTATCGGGTAACCGATGTCATGCTGAACGGATTCGATATGATCCACGGCGGGGTGCTGTTCTCGGCCAGCGACTCGGCCCTCGCATTCGCCTGCAATTCCCATGGCGTCATTACGGTGGCACTGGATGTCAATATTAGTTTTACCCGGCCGGCGGGGGCGGGAGAGACACTGACGGTGGAAGCGCAGGAAGCCCATCTTGGGAACCGGATCGGCATCTATGATATCCGGACGACGAATGAGGGCGGGGAACTGGTCGCGCTTTTCAAGGGGACGGCTTACCGGACAGGTAAGCCTGTCGAATGAGGGACTACGTGAGCATCCGTTCATTGAATCAGTTTGCCCGCTCATCCGGCCATTTCTCCTTTGGTCCAAGACGTTTGTTAAA
This sequence comes from Puia sp., assembly GCA_035570015.1. Lineage (GTDB taxonomy): Bacteria > Bacteroidota > Bacteroidia > Chitinophagales > Chitinophagaceae > Puia. Next base: position 519 of record DATMLR010000451.1, on the reverse strand, counting down.
AACCGACCTTTCCCATTCATTATCAAGCAGTAAGAATCAATCTATTTAATATCATTTTAATTCATCTTGTTGCTAAAAATTATAATCTTTGCCCCGGTTTATTCCTGACTGTCCGATGATACTGTCTAACGATTGGTCCATAAACTAAACAGACCCCGGGTTTGTACCCGCAATAATTATAAATCACCAAAGTCGATATGTCAAAAATCGTGTTAGTAGCTTGTAAACGTGTCCTCTCTCCTGTTGTGCTTCTTTGGCTATCGATTTCCGCGAGTTTGCTGATCAATACTGCGGCTGCCCAGATCAACAACACGGATACGGCGCAGACCTATACCTTGGATCAATGTGTCACCTATGCCATGAAGCACGAGCCGATGATCAATATGGCGGTCGTGAGCCAGGCGATCGTCAGGGCGAATAATTCCATTGCGACGGCGGGCTGGCTGCCGCAGGTGAACGTCGGAGGGAGCTACACGCATTATTTTACGTTGCCGACCTCCCCCGTCTTTGATTCGGCAA
>DATMLR010000450.1:0-13654 GCA_035570015.1 Puia sp. | reverse complement strand
TGCCGTATCGTTCACCTCCCTCAACCGGACCCAGGTCGAAAAGCTTCCGGTTTGGAGCTGCTGGATATCCAGGTAAGGTTTATATTGGTCGAGGCCTTTCATCGTCGATACCGATGTGACGAGGTCGAATTCAAGACTGCTGTTTGAAGGAATATCGGCTGCAACACCTGTCACCTCCAAAGGATGTTTGTCCAACGTCAACGTTTTGCCGACCGGATCCACGTTTCCGAAATATTTCTTCGCCGCAGATTGTGTCAACACCACGGTAAATGGGCGGGCCAGCACGTTATCAGGGCTGCCCCGAAGCAGCCGGAAGCTGAAGAAGCGGAAGAAGTTACTGTCGGCGAAGATAAATCGGTTTGTTTCCCTGAAGCGTACTGATGGCGAAGCCGGATTTTGAAGGTCGACGCCTAGAAAGGCAGACATCTCGCGCTCCATCGATTCCACGGCGGGATCAGACGTCAGCGCCGCCGGCCCTACGGGATAAGTCAACTGATAAGAGGTCCAGCCGGACGACCCGTAATTAGTTCGGGTAGAAACGGCGAAGATGCGCTCGGCGTTGGCATGCCAACTGTCATAGCTATGTTCGTGCAGGATATATAACAGCATGGTCATGACTGCGGCCAGCCCAATCGCCAGACATCCGATATTGATCAAACTGTAAACGGTATGACGGCGGAAGGATCGCCAGGCAACGAGCAGATAGTGAAATATCATAACAGGTCGTTTGATTGGTTATTCATTGCGCAGGTTGATCGTCGGGTTGGCCCGCGCAGCCCTTATCGTCCGGAACAACACCGTCCCCTGCGCGATCAGGAGCAATCCACCTCCTGCCAACGGGAATACCCACCAACTGATCGGAGTGCGGTACGCGAAGTTCTGCAGCCATTTATTCATAAACCACCACGCCAGCGGTGAAGCGATAAGGACCGACAGCAGGATCGGCCCCAAAAAATCCCGTGACAGCAGCGCGCTGATCGATGCAACCGAAGCCCCTAGCACCTTTCGGATCCCGATCTCTTTCAATCGTTGCTGCGCCGCAAAAGTTGCCAGCGCAAAAAGTCCGAGGCAGGCGATGATGATCGTGATGGCAGAGAACAGATCGAAAAGCCCCGCCAATTGATCTTCGACTTTGTAGTTTTGGTCATAGACCTCGTCCAGGAATTGGAATTCGAATGGTGTTTTAGCATCGTAGCGGGCGTAGGTTTTTCGGATCGCATCGATCAGCGTTGGAACATTGACATGCGGCCCGATCTTCAGGTACAGAATACCATACGAGGCTTGTTCGTGATCTTTATCGACTTCAGAAGAAACACTGAAACTGAAAGGTTCGATGCGGGAGTGAAGCGAAAAGAAATTAAAATCTCTGAGTACGCCCGCCACGGTCACCGGCTTGTCCTTCCCTATCTCCAGCCGCCTTCCGGTGGCTACCCCGTCCAAATGAAATGCGGCGACTGCCGTTTCGTTCAGGATTAGATGGCTGCTATCGTACCAGGGACTACCGGCCAAAGGCTTTTCCTTCCATTGCAAACCCATAAGCGGAATGAACGAGCTGTCCACGGTCAGGAAGTCCAACTGCACGGGTTTGGTCTCGCCCGGCAAATGCACCAATTCGATCATCGCCGATTCATACAACCGATCATCGGATGTCGCCGCAAGTTGAATACCCGGCAACGACGCCACTTCATTTTTATAAGCAGCATAGTGCCCCATCGTCTTAAAGGGGATCATAACGACATTTTCCCTGTCGACACCCGTGTCTGTGTGCCGCATATAATAAAGCTGCTTTCCGATCACAACGCTACAGATCACGAGTGCCATCGACAACGCAAACTGCATGACGATAAAACCCTTCCGGACCCGCTCCCTCCCTCTCTCCCGGCTCAACTTGCCATACAGGACAACCACCGGCCGGAACGAAGAAAGCACCAGCGCGGGGTAGCTTCCGGCAACAAGGATCACGAGTAGCAGCAAGCCGCCAAACGCAGCCAATACCCCCGGGCTGACCAGGAAGCCGGCATCGATGGGCAATTGCATCAACCGGCAAAAATAAGGCCGGAACCACAGGAAGACCAAACCCCCGGCGACGAACGATACAACGGCATATATCGCAGATTCCATATAGAACTGTCCCGCGATCCTTGCTCTTCCAGCGCCGATCACCTTTCGGACACCGACCTCTTTGGCACGGACCGCTGACCGGGCAGTCGCGAGGCTCATATAGTTCACAAGCGCCAATAACAGGATCAGCCCGGCCACCAGCGTAAACGCATCCAGATATTTGTCACCTGCGCTGACGTTGCTGCTGAGATACCTGTCGGCCAGCGGCCGTAGCCGAAAATCATGACTGCGTTTGTACATCCTGGGGTTGTCCTCCTCTCCGGTCTCTTTCCCTTCAGCCAGCAGTGATAACTGGCGCAGACTTCGCGCCACCCCGGTCGTATCCGTTCGCCGCTGAAGCAGGACATAAGTAAGAAATCGTCCGGGACGCCCCGGAGATCCTTCCAGATCATCCCGGAACTCCTCCACCGCGGACAACGTTGCAAGCGAAGCTACCATGTCAAATCGGATCGTCGAGTTGGAGGGCGGATCAGCGACGATGCCCGTTACCTCGAGCGGAATGCTGTCATCCATCATCAACGTCTTCCCGACAGGATCGGCCTCGGCAAAGTATTTTTTTGTTGCCCTTTCGGTGAGAACAACCGTCAACGGCCTTCCCAATACCGCATCCGCCTGACCACGCAACAGCTTAAAACTAAAAAATTCGAAAAAATTACTATCGGCAAACAGTAAATTCCCATTTTCCCTGAAATGAACGTCCGGCGAAACGGTGTTTCTGAATTCGACATCCCCGGGAGCCGAATAAGTTCTGAGCATTGACTTGACAATAGGGTCCGACTTCTTTTCAGCCGCCCCCGTCGCATAACTTAGCCCGGATATCCAAAAGTTCCTCGCCCCAAAGGACTCCCGGGTCTGGACCGTAAAGATCCGATCCGCATTCTTATGCCAACGGTCATAACTGTGCTCATGCAGGATATACAGCAGGATGGTCATCACGACCCCAAGCCCGATCGAAAGACAACCGATATTGATCAGACTGTAGAATTTGTGGCGGCTAAAATTGCGCAGCGCGACACGCAGGTAATGAGTCAACATTTATATCGGTCACCCGTTGTAGCGGAACCGTACAGTGAATATACCCAAACTTTCTTAAGGGATTGATTTTAAAAGCGCTGGAAAGCTGGCATTTTTTTGGCGGCGGTAAGTCATGTTCCAAAACTACTTCCGGACCGCCTGGCGCAGCTTCCTACGCAATAAATTGTACAGTGTATTGAACGTCCTGGGTTTGGCGATTGGCATGGCCGTTGCGCTCCTGATCGGTCTCTGGCTACATGACCAGGTGACCTATGATTGTTTTTTCCCCGGGTATACACAGACCTACCAGGTACGATACAACTATAACGACAACGGGGTCGTCCGGAATACCGATGAGGTGTGCATCCCGCTGGCCGGCGTCCTGAAGCAGGATATCCCCGAGATCGAACATGCCGCCGTCTTTGGCCTGAATTGGCAGACAACCGCCCGCGTAGGCGAAAAGCGGATTTCGTTGAACTATGCCGCAGTGGGGCCGGAGTATTTACAGGTATTTCCGTTCAGGGTAATAGAAGGCAATGCCGCTACGGCACTGCAGGAGTCGGGATCGCTCGTATTGACCCAGTCCAGGGCAAAGGCCATTTTTGGTAACGCCGACCCAATCGGCAAAATGGTCTACCCATTGGGTAAGGTAACCGCTGTAATCGAAGACGCGCCCAGGAATTCTTCTATTCCGTGGGATTGTCTGGGGCCATTCCGGGACCTCGCAGCAAATGAGTTTTGGGTACGGGATGCAATTCGACACTGGGATCAAAGCTATTTTCGGCTGTATGTTTCGTTGCGGCCGGGCGCAACTTATGCGGAGGTAGAGCCCAAGATCAGGGGGTTGATCAAAAAATATGCGCCCGGTACGTACACCGGCTTTCATCAGGAGGTGATGCTGCAACCCTGGAAGGACCGTCATCTATATACGGAGTTCCGGGACGGACGGGCCGTGGGCGGCCTGATCGATTATGTTCGGCTGTTCGGCATCGTTGGCATATTGGTGTTGTTGATCGCGTGTATCAATTTTATGAACCTTTCTACCGCCCGCAGCGAGAAAAGGGCCAGGGAGGTCGGTGTCCGGAAGGTCATGGGAAGCAGCCGAACAGGATTGATCATCCAGTTCCTCGTGGAGTCAGTGACCTTGACGGCAATTGCATTTATCGTGGCGCTCATGCTGGTGCAAGGCGTGCTGCCCGGCTTTAATGCGTTGGCGGGAACAACCATCCAGATCCCTTTTTCCAATGGTTATTTCTGGCTGATCATGCTCAGCTATGTCGTGTTCACCGGGCTGCTGGCGGGGAGCCGGCCGGCCTTCTATCTTTCTTCATTCCAACCGGTGAAGGTGCTGAAAGGGTCACCGGTCCTGGGGCGGGCGGCGAGTTGGCCGCGTAAGGCGTTGGTCGTCGTTCAGTTTACCTGCAGCATCGCCCTGATCATCGGTACGATCATCGTTTATCAGCAGATCCAATATGGCCGGCAGCGCCCACTGGGTTATGATCCCAACCGGCTCCTGCTCACAGCGGGATTCTGGGCCGACGGCTCCAGATTCCGGGCCTATCGGCAGGAGGTGCTGCAAACAGGGGTAGTCTCGTCGATGACGCAGTCGTTAACCTCAGCTAACTACATCCATGGACACAATACGATCGACAACTGGCCGGGACGTCTCCCCAATGAGGCCCTCTCCATCGCTATGAATTCGGTGGCCGACAGCGGCTATTTCAAGACGTTGGGAATGTCTTTCGCCGCCGGCCGGAATTTCAGCGACAACCTGGCGGCGGATACCACCTGTGCGATCCTTAATGAGGCAGCTGTGCGTCGGATGCGGTTACAACAGCCAATTAATGCCATGCTTTCCTGGACGGTGACCAACGCACCCGGCAGATTGCGGGTAGTCGGTGTGGTAAAGGATGCCGTGGTTGACAATCCCTTTGGACAACCGGAGCCGATGATCTTTGTGTTTCAGCCCGCCTGGACGGGTACGGTCACCTACCGGCTTGCACCGACGGTTTCGATCACTTCGGCGCTGGACAAGATAAAGCCGGTCTTTAAAAAATACAATAAGGAAAGTTCATTTGATTTTGGCTTTATGGACGATCTCCTCGCCTCTAATTATGCCCTGGAAGTTCTGATCGGCCGGCTGGCAGGTATTTTTGCCGCACTCGCGATATTCATTTCCTGCCTGGGGCTTTTCGGCCTGGCCGCCTATGTGGCCGAACAACGTACCAAAGAGATCGGTATCCGCAAGGTCCTTGGCGCCTCTGCGGGTCGCATCTACCGCATGCTCACCCGCGACTTTGTCCTGCTGGTTGCTGTCAGCTCGGCGATTGCTTCCCCGCTGGCCTTTTATTTCCTGCAGAACTGGCTGGAAAAATATAGCTACCGGATCACGATCAACCCGCTAATCTTCGTAGGGGCGGCCGGGGTCGCCCTCCTGATTACCGCGGCCACGATCAGCGTTCAGGCGATCCGCGCGGCCGGGGCCAACCCCGCCACAAGCCTTCGGGCGGAGTGACGGTGAAACGCGCAAATTTCGTACTTTTGCCGAATGACACAAGATCAAATCAAGTTGATGAGGGACCGGCTCGTGGTCCTAAGGAGGTTTCTTTGACGTCGACAACCGACGATACAAGATCAATGAAGAAAAGCAACTTTCATTAAGCCCCGGCTTCTGGGATGATAACCGGCGCGCGACCGAAATCCTGAAAAATATAAAGCAGAACGAATTTTGGGTGAAGCTCTACGAATCGGTCGAGACGGCCGTAGAGGACTTTGCCGTCCTCTTCGATTTCTGGAAGGCCGGCGAAGCCAGTGAGGAAGAGACCCGCGATGCCTGGCAAAAGGCGAACCGTCAGTTAGAAGAAGTGGAATTCAAGAGTACCCTCAACCAGCCGGAAGACGAGCTGCCCGCGGTATTGCAGATTAATTCCGGGGCCGGCGGCACCGAAAGCCAGGACTGGGCGGAGATGCTGCTGCGGATGTACCGCATGTACGGGGAGAAACAAGGCTGGTCCGTCACCGAGCTCGACCTGCAGGACGGTGAAGGCGCCGGGATCAAAAGCGCTACGATGCAATTTGACGGCCCATTCGCCTATGGGTTCCTGAAGGCCGAAAGCGGCGTGCACCGGCTGGTGCGGATCTCCCCTTTCGATTCCAATGCCCGGCGTCATACCTCCTTTGCCTCCGTTTTCGTCTATCCGCTCGTGGATGACAGCATCGAGATTGAGGTCAATCCCGCCGACCTGGAATGGGAGTTCTACCGCAGCGGCGGCAAGGGCGGCCAGAACGTCAACAAGGTCGAGACCGCAGTGCGCGTCAAACACCTGCCCAGCGGCATCATAGTCGAATGCCAGCAGGCCAGAACGCAGGGCGAGAACCGGGAAAAAGCGCTCAAAATGTTGCGAAGCCGTCTGTATGAAGAAGAACTGCGACGCCGCGAAGCGCTGAAAGATGCCGCCAATTCAACCAAAAAGAAGATCGAATGGGGTTCGCAGATCCGGTCCTATGTCTTCCATCCTTACAAAATGATCAAGGATCACCGTACCGACTATGAGGTCGGCAACGTACAGCCCGTCATGGACGGTGAACTGGACGGCTTTATAAAGGCTTTTTTAATGTCAGAAAAAGAAACAACCACCACATGAGCTTAGGATATTTTCACTACCCCGCCCCAGCCAACGAACCTGTCCTGAACTATGTGCCGGGCAGCAAAGAACGGGAACACCTCAAAAAGGTATTGAAAGAACTTAAGAGCACCCAGCATGATATTCCAATGTATATCGGAAGCCGGGAAGTACGCACCGGGAGAAAGATTGAGCTGCATCCCCCACACGAGATCGCGCATACGCTCGGCCATTTTCACGAGGGGGATGAAGAGCATGTCCGCGAGGCGATCGACGCGGCCCTCGCCGCCAAAGCAAAATGGGCTGCGCTTAGCTGGGAGAACCGGGCGGCCATCTTCCTGAAAGCAGCGGACCTCATCGCCACCAAATACCGGCCGTATATGAACGGCACGACAATGCTCGGACAAAGCAAGAACGTCTACCAGGCGGAGATCGACAGCGCCTGTGAGTTGATCGACTTCCTGCGCTGGAACGTCCATTTCCTGAGCGAGATCTACAAAGTCCAGCCCGTCAGCAGCCCCGGTATCCACAACCGGACCGAATGGCGGCCCCTGGAAGGTTTCGTGCTGGCCATCACACCTTTCAACTTCACGGCGATTGGCGGCAACCTGCCCACATCGGCGGCCCTATGCGGCAATACTGTCGTTTGGAAGCCGGCCTATACCCAGGTTTTCGCCGCTCAGTTCTTTATGCGCATCCTGAAAGAGGCCGGGCTGCCTGACGGCGTGATCAATCTGATCTATGTCGACGGGCCCGTACTGGGGAAGGTCTGCTTCAGCCACCGGGACTTTGCCGGCCTTCACTTCACCGGCTCCACCGCGGCTTTCAATCATCTCTATAAGACCATCGGCGAGAATATCCAAAACTACCGCAGCTATCCCCGGATCGTTGGGGAGACCGGCGGAAAAGACTTCGTGCTGGCGCATGAGAGCGCGGACCCCGACGTAGTTGCCGTCGCCCTGCTTCGCGGGGCTTTCGAATACCAGGGACAGAAATGCTCCGCTGCCTCCAGGGCCTATATCCCGGCCAATCTGGCCGCCGCCGTCAAACAAAAGCTGATCGACGGTATCAAGGGCTTTAAGATGGGGACTGTGGAGGACTTCTCCAACTTCATCAACGCCGTGATCGACGACCGCAGCTTTTCTAAGATCAAGTCCTACCTCGATAAGGCGAAACAGGACCCAGCCGCAGAGATTTGGGTGGGTGGGGAATGTGACAAGTCGAAGGGCTACTTCGTACAGCCGACGGTGATAGAAGCGAAGGACCCGCGGTATGTGACCATGTGTGAGGAGATTTTTGGGCCCGTGCTCACCGTCTATGTCTATCCGCCCGCCGAGTTTGAGAAGACCCTCGACCTGGTGGACAGCACGTCGCCTTATGCCCTGACCGGATCCATCATCGCCCGGGACCGCCAGGCGGTAGAACTGGCCGTGGACCGGCTGCGGAATGCGGCCGGCAATTTCTATATCAATGACAAGCCCACCGGCGCGGTGGTGGGCCAGCAGCCCTTTGGCGGCGCGCGCGGATCAGGAACCAATGACAAGGCCGGATCTATCCTCAACCTGTATCGCTGGCTGAGCGCCCGGACGATCAAAGAAACCTTTGCGCCGCCTACCGATTACCGGTATCCGTTCCTATCCGATGATTGATAATCAATATTTTACATATTGCACAATAAAAAAAGCGCCTGAGCGTAGGGTGCAGGTTTCGATTGTGTGATTATCTTTGTTCCTGATTAACAAAAACTTAATCTAAATCAATCCAATTCAACTCAATTTATGAAAAAGCTAGCATTAGTACTTTTGGCAGGTTTCTCTTTCGCAACGTCACACGCGCAGTTCGCATTCGGGATAAAAGGAGGCGCCAATATTTCCAATGTTAACGGCAGTGACGTATCGGGCACCAATTCTCTGGTTGGATTCAACGCCGGTGTATTTTTAAAACTCCCCGTAGCTTCCCATCTTGCTATTCAGCCGGAGCTTTATTATTCCGGTCAGGGTTTTAAGGAAACAAACAGTGGCGTCACGACTACCCAGCATGAAAATTATATTAATATCCCCGTGCTGCTGAAGTATCACATCATGGGCGTGTTCGTCGAGACCGGCCCCCAGGCAGGTTTCCTGGTGAGCGCCAAGGTCAGCCAGCAAGGCGTCAGCGTCGATGACAAGGCCAGTTTCAACTCGGCCGATTTCTCCTGGGTATTCGGAGCCGGGGTTAAGATCCCCATGACGCCGATCTCCCTGGATGCGCGTTACAATTTAGGGCTGTCCAATATTATCAACAATGGCGGCAACAGTTCCGACAACAGCACCGCCCACAACGGTGTCTTCCAGATCGGGATTATGGTCAATCTTTTCAGCGCACCCATAAGATAAAGCTTTTGTTTTAGAGTGTGAATAGTTTGCTTAGGCCGCCGTTTGGCGGCCTTTTTTTTATTACCTTCAATTTATGAAAAGGCTACCATTGATACTTTTGGCAGGTTTCTCATTCGCAACAGCGCGCGCACAGCTTGCATTCGGGTTAAAAGCGGGCGCCAACATATCCAATGTTACCGGCAGTGACGCAACCGGCACCAGCGCGCTGATTGGGTTTAACGCCGGGGCGTATTTAAAAATCCCTTTGCCGCATCGTCTTTCTATTCAGCCGGAGCTTGTTTATTCGGGTCAGGGTTTCAAGGAAACAAGTGACGGCGTCACAACGACCCAGCATATCAACTATCTGAATATCCCCGTGCTCGTGAAGTACTCGATCGCCGGCGTATTTCTTGAGACCGGTCCCCAGGCAGGTATCCTGGTGAGTGCCAAAGTGGGCCAGGGGGGATCCAGCATCGATAATGAAGTCGTCTTTTACTCGGTCGATTGGGCGTGGGTATTCGGGGCAGGGGTTAAGATCCCTATGACGCCGATCTCCGTCGATGCCCGGTACAATTTCGGGATGGCCAACATCGTCAACGACCGCCAAACTGCCAACAACGGCAACGTTCTAAACGGATGCTTCCAGATCGGTATTATGGTCAATCTCTTCACTGCACCCGAAAGATAAAGATCATTTTTTCCTACCTTCATAAAAAATACTTTTTTGAAGACCATTTTGAATGAGCAGCAGCTGGACCTGACGATACAACGATTAACGCATCAATTACTGGAGAATCACCTGGACCTGGACAATACCGTATTGATCGGCATCCAGCCGAGAGGTGTCTTCTTCTCGAACCGGGTCATAGCGCTGCTGAAAACGCAGGTCGACCCCGCACAGATCCGTTATGGTAAGCTGGACATCACGTTCTACCGGGATGATGTGCGCAGTGGTCTGCATGAATTGAACCAAACGGAGATCCCCTTTTCCGTCGAAGGCAGGAACGTTGTCCTGATCGACGATGTTTTGTGGACGGGGCGTACGATCCGGGCGGCACTGGACGCTTTACTGGACTTCGGTCGACCCGCGAAAGTCGAGCTCTGCGTGCTGATCGACCGTCGTTTCACCCGCCAGCTGCCGATCCAGGCCGACTATATCGGCAAGCCGATCGATTCCATGTTCACACAGAAGGTGAAGGTATACTGGAAAGAAAAGGATGGAAAGGACGAGGTGGCGCTATTGTAATTTTTTTCCCCTAATTTCGCGTTCTAATGCAGTTAAGCACTCCACATCTACTTGGCATTAGAGATCTCCAGCCGGGCGATATCCAGCTCATTTTAGATACCGCCACCCAATTCAAAGAAGTTCTACAGCGACCTATCAAGAAAGTACCAACGCTGCGGGATGTCACGATCGTCAACCTCTTCTTTGAGAATTCAACCCGGACCCGCATCTCCTTTGAACTGGCCGAGAAACGCCTGTCTGCCGATACCATCAACTTCACTGCATCCGGCTCTTCCGCCGCCAAGGGCGAGACCCTGCTCGATACCGTGAACAATATCCTCTCCATGAAAGTGGACATGGTCGTCATGCGGCATAGCGCGAGCGGCGCGCCGCATTTTCTCGCCAAGCATATCCCTGCGGCAATCGTCAACGCCGGAGACGGCATCAACGAACATCCTACCCAGGCGCTGCTCGATGCCTTCTCCATCCGCGAGAAACTGGGATCGCTGGCCGGCAGGAAAGTCGCCATCATCGGCGATATCATGCACTCCCGGGTGGCGCTAAGCAATATTTATCTGCTGAAGAAGATGGGCGCCGAAGTGACGATCGCCGGACCGCCCACGCTGATCCCCGTGCATATCCGGGAAGCATTCGACGTCCGCGTTGAATACAACCTGCGCAAGGCCCTGGAATGGTGTGATGTCGCCAATGTGCTGCGCATCCAGCTGGAACGGCAGAATCAACCGCTCTTCTCGTCCCTGCGCGAATACAGTCTGGCCTATGGGGTGAACAAACGGCTGCTGGACAGCCTCAGCAAAGAGATCGTGATCATGCATCCTGGCCCGATCAACCGCGGCGTCGAGCTGGACAGCGACGTAGCAGACAGCAAGCAGTCGCTGATCCTGCACCAGGTAGAGAATGGAGTGGCGGTCCGGATGGCGGTCCTGTACCTGCTGGCAGGGGGACAAGCTTCCAATTAAACTTCTAAAAACAGCGATTGCCTATGCAACGTATCGGCCTTTTCCCCGGCACCTTCGATCCGATCACCATCGGACACCAGGATATCATTAACCGGTCCCTGCCGCTATTCGACAAGCTCTATATCGGTATCGGCACCAATACCGGCAAACTGCCGATGTTCACGGCCGAACAACGGCTGGCCTGGATCCGCGAGATCTACAAGGACAACCCCCGGGTCGATGCTATCGTCTATGACGGCCTTACGATCCATGCCTGCCGCCAGGTGGGCGCCAACTTTATCCTGCGGGGCATCCGCTATGTCAATGATTTTGAGTATGAGAAAGCGATCGCCGACATGAACCGGAGCCTGGACAACCATATCGAAACGGTTTTCCTTACCTGTCTGCCGCAATATACCTCTGTCGCTTCGACGCTGGTCCGGGATGTGCTGAAGAATGGCGGCGACGTCATGCAGTTTCTACCGGACGTGGTGGCGAAGTCGCTGAAAGCGCAGCAGGCCACACAATTGAAAATACCCAATACCTAACCGATATGCCTATCTGGTTTGAGCAAAATCTGACCGTCGCCCATATTCAGCCGTTGGGCAGAAATACAATGGCCGAATATCTCGGGATGGAATTTACGGAGGTCGGGGAAGACTTCATAAAAGGCCGCATGCCCGTGGATCATCGCACCCGGCAGCCCTATGGCCTCCTGCATGGAGGAGCCTCTGTCGCGCTTGCCGAAACCCTGGGAAGCGTTGGCGCCGCCTTCGTCGTCGATCGCAGCAAGTACAATACTGTCGGACTGGAGATCAATGCCAACCACGTTCGCGGTGTCCGGGAAGGCTATGTGACAGGGACCGCCCGGCCCCTGCACATCGGCAAGACGACCCAGGTCTGGGAGATCCGCATCACCGACGAACGCGACAAGCTGGTCTGTGTCAGCCGGATTACCGTAGCGATCATTCCAGTCCCGCCGCCCGAAGGACATCGATAATAGAAGGAAAAGTATTCTTAAGCAGCTGCCCGAACCGGCTCGCATCCGCCCAGACCAGCTGCGTGATCTGTTCTTCCTGCTGCGGGGTGATCGCCTGGTCTGCCGACGCCGTCATCCGGTACCAATGGGTTTCCTTCAGGATATGATGTCCGCTTTCATCGTAAGTATGATAGGTGACCACGAGCGGCCCATTCAGCTGCACCTGTTTCAACCCGGTCTCCTCCCCTACTTCCCGGATGGCACATTGCTCCAGCGTCTCTCCCGGATCCAGCTTGCCCTTCGGCAGATCCCATTTACCGCGGCGCAGCATGAACAGGTATTGCTCGCTTCCGTTCTGAACCAATCCGCCGCCCGCCTGCACCAGCATGAATTTTTTCCAAAACGCCTTTTTCAGCGTCCGGAGGTCGGAATGGAGGAAGATCCCGGCATGCACGCTCTCCCGCCGCATCTCATGGATCATCGCGTTGACAGCCGGATGAGAATATTCGTCGATGAGCACCGCGTCATCATGATGTGCATACGCCCGGATCTCATCTGTCATTTCATCACAGAGGAACAACGGCTTGTCATTAAAATAGATCTTGATGTACATGGAGGGGCGATGAATCCCTAAGATACGAAGGCCGGAGGACCAAACTTTTCTTATTTTCGCAGCAGAATGGAAAAGATCATCAGCACCAACGAGAAGGCAGTCGCGGAACGACTGCTCCAGGCACAGGCCATCCGCCTGAACCCACACCAGCCTTTTACGTGGTCCTCCGGCTGGACGAGCCCGATCTACTGTGACAACCGCAAAGTGCTCGGCTACCCCTATATCCGCGATTTTATCAAGTCCGAGCTCTGCAACGTGGTATTCGCCCGTTTCCCGGAAGCCGCCTTGATCGCCGGTGTCGCCACCGCCGGTATCCCCTGGGGAGCGATGATCGCCGATCAGTTGAAGCTCCCCTATATCTACGTCCGGTCCAAACCCAAGGAACACGGTCTCGGCCAGCAAATCGAAGGCCATTATGAGCCCGACCGGTCCGTCGTGGTCATCGAAGACCTGATCTCCACCGGCAAAAGCAGCCTCCAGGTCGTGGAGGTGCTCCGTCAGGCAGGACTGGACGTGATCGGCCTGGTATCCATCTTCAACTATAATTTCCCGGCGGCCCGGGCCGCATTTCAGGAGGCTGGCGTGCCCTATCTCTCGCTCTCCGATTATCCCACGCTGATCAGCCTGGCGCTCGACAAAAAGCTGGTGAGCCCGGAGGAGGAAGCCGTGCTGCTGAAATGGAGCGAAGACCCCGCGGGCTGGAAAGGGGTATAGGAACGGCGGATTTATTTTCGTACTTTAGAGTCATTAAATCCTCTCAGTATGA
>DATMLR010000449.1:0-4763 GCA_035570015.1 Puia sp. | reverse complement strand
TGCCCGCCCGGTCCGCCGGAACATTGAAATAGGTGTCCTTCATCCCCAACGGCCGGAAGATCGTCGTTTGCAAATAGTCTTCCAGGTTCATCCCCGTCATCACCTCGATCAGACAGCCGATCAGATCCACATTCAACCCGTACGTCCATTTGTCACCCGGCTGATGGACCAAGGGCAGCTTCGCCAATGCCTCCATCCTCTCCCGGAGATCATAATCGATCACTCCAAGACCCGCCGAGATCTGCGCTTTGGCATAAATGGCCTTCATCGACGGAGTGCCAATAAGGGGATAGTCGATACCCGACGTATGCGTCAGCAGATCCCGGAAGGTGATTGGCCGTTTCGCCGGCACCGTCGTATAACTGCTGTCCGCTTCATTGAACTTATCAAGCACGACCGATTGCCGGAAGGCCGGCAGGATATCCCCGATCGGCTCATCCAGGTAGAACTTCCCCTCCTCCCAAAGTCGCATCAATCCTACGCTGACGATCGCCTTGGTCTGACTCGCCATGCGGAAAAGATCATCCGGCCTCATTCGTTTCCCCGCCTCCCTGTCCGCATACCCATAACCTTTATACTGAACTACATGCCCGTCGTGCACAACCAGCGTCACCACCCCATTGACCCAACCTTTGTCGATATAACTTTTGATCACGGTGTCGATCCGGGCCAGCCGCGCGGGGTCCACCGAAGCATCCGGAACATTGCGCTGAATGACCTGCGCGGAAGTAAATGAAGAAACAAAGAGCAGAAATATCGTCCAGTTCAACCACCTTGATAACATTCGATTTCTTTTCATACCCCGGTTTTCGCAGAAAGATAATTTTTTTTCTCTGATCACCGAATTACCTTTATCGGTATGAAACGCTCCACCAGAAGAACCTTCATCGGCAGCAGCGCCGCAGCGGCGGGCGCCGTCCTGGGCTCAAACACCTCATTCGGCGCAATTTCCGCCGACCCTCAACGTCCCCCCGTGGTTCATCATGTCTTCTTCTGGCTGAAGAACCCGGCTTCCAACGAAGACCGCGACCAGCTCGTCGCCGGTCTCAAGACCCTCGCCGGTATCCCGCTAATCAAAGAATTGTATGTAGGCATCCTCGCGGCCACCGAGAAAAGGGACGTCGTCGACGCCTCCTGGCAGGTCTCGGAACTCATGTTCTTCCATGACCTCGAGGCACAAGCCTCCTACCAACAACACCCTATTCATGTGGACTTTGTGAAAAACTACAGTCACCTCTGGGAGAAAGTCATCGTATACGATACGATGAATCTCTTTAGCCGGATCGGTTGAACACCCGATCGGTTGAACAAATATGGTCGTTTTTGTCCGCATTTATGCCGTCTACGACCACCCCGATTCTTTATTAAATTTTTCTGCAATTCCAAGGAACTTTATAGTACTCAATAAGTTAATATTATTTTTTTTTGTTTAAGGTTTTAACATTAATTTAGGACGCACAAAAAACTAACACACAATGAGAAGACTTCTGGCACTGCTAGCAGTGCTTTCAAGCATTTCCCTGTCAACACATGCACAAACAAAAACGATCACAGGGAGGATCACTGACCAACAAAATCAGCCGGTCCCATTCGCCTCGGTAAGGATTAAATCAGCCAAGGGCGGTACAGCAGCGGACGCCGACGGCTATTTCACGATCAAAGTTCCCACATCAACGTCAGTTTTAGTCGTCTCCGGCGCGGGATTGACCGAGAAGGAGATCCAGATCGGGGCCACCAACGTTCTCAACGTCCAGGTGACCAGAACGCAGACGGAGCTATCCACCGTAGTTGTGACAACGGCGGCGGGGCAAAAAGTAAACAAGGTCCAGCAGGGCTTTAACTCCACTACCATCAGCGCGGCGGCTATTACGGAGGCCAAACCCACCGTATTGGCAAGCGCTCTGGCCGGAAAAGCACCGGGCTTACAGGTGATGGCTACAGGCGGCGGCGTAAATCCGACGTTCCGGATTATGCTCCGTGGTCAGCGGTCGATTACCGGTAACAATCAGCCCTTGCTGATCCTCGACGGAAATATCGTGACCTACGATATGTTGACGAACATCGATCCGGAAGATGTAGATAACGTCAATATTCTGAACGGAGCGTCCGCGGTAGCCCTCTACGGATCCCAGGCCTCCAACGGCGCACTCGTGATCACGACCAAACGCGCGACACCCGGCACCCAGACCATCCACGTCGCCCAAACGGTTACGGCTGAGACCATCGCCTTTGAACCAAAGGAGCAAAAATCCTACGGATCGGGCGGTAGCGGATATGGTACGGACACGCTCGGCAGGCCCATCTACTCTCCGCTGGAGAACGAATCCTACGGCCCGCACTTCGATGGCTCTACCCGCCCCTTGGGGGATCCCCTGGTAAACGGCGACCAGCAAATGGCCAAATACCAGTATTTTAAGGACCGGAATAAATTCTGGAACACCGGGCTCACCAACCAGACCGATATGTCCTTCGCCGGCGGAGACGAAAGATCCAGCATATACCTGTCCGGCCAATACCTGAATACGACCGGCACGATGCCATGGGACAAGTTCAACCGGGCCTCCTTCCGTATAAATGGTACGAGAAAAATAGGCACCAAGGTGCGCGCTAACTATGGCGTGTCTTATTTGCAAAACCGGTATAATGTCACATCAAACGTGACAGGCATATATGATCAGTTCCTGAATATGCCGGCAGAGATCCCTATTACCCTTTTCAAGCAATTTGCGACTAACGAATATGCGAATCCGAATGGTTACTATAACCCCTGGTATCAGAATCCCTATTACACGGCCTACAACAGCCGCAGCCTGACTAATAACGATTACATAACGGGGAATTTAGATGTGCATTACAGCCCCGTCAGCGGGCTGGACCTGGTGTCCACGACCGGTATTACCATGAGAACTCAGACCGCGAAGACCTATCAAAATCCCTTTATATATACCCAGTATGCCAGGAACGAGAGCGGCGGTTCGAAATCCAACATCGCGGGAGCCGACGCCGAATCAAGCCAATACTACAATGAGGTCATTGAAAATTTAAAGGCGATTTACAACAAGAAATTCGGAGATTTTGCCTTGAACGCATTAGCAGGTATGGCGATACAGCAGGACGCTCAGAACAACATCTCTGCCTCGGCCGGTAGCCAGGTTCAGGGCGGGATATTTAACTTAAGCAATACGTTCGGGTATCCTTCCGCCTCAAATTCCACATATGAGGCAAGACAGGTCGGATTTTACTATGACATCCAACTGGGATGGAACGATTTCCTGTTCCTGCATACAACAGGACGGGAAGATGAGGTTTCCGTGCTGGCACCCAATAACCGGACATTCTTCTATCCTTCAGTTGATCTTTCGCTCGTCCTGACAAAAGCGATTGGCTCGCTGAATAATTCCAAGTGGCTGGATATGTGGAAGCTCAGAGGCAGCGTCTCAAAAGTCGGCCAGGTTAACCTCGGCCCGGGCGCAAATCCTTATGGCGCTTACTCGTTGATCCCGTCCATCAGCCAGGGTAATGGTTTCCCATACAATGGCGCCGCAGGCTATCAACTGGCCGCCGGCTATATCTCCCCAGAACTGAAACCGGAAATCACGAAGGGATGGGAAGTCGGAACCGACTTCAACATGTTTGACGGCAGGATCGATGGATCATTGACTTATTTTAGCAGCCATACCAGCAATCAAACCCTGACGACCAATATTTCATGGACAACCGGCTTTAGCAACCTCCTGACGAACGCCGGCGAAACAGAGTCCAACGGGATTGAGGCCGCATTGAAGCTGGGGTTGTTGCGCAGCAGGAACTGGAACATCAACCTCTCGGGTACCTACACCTATAACAATAACAAAGTATTGTCGATCATTCCGGGTTTGAATAACCTTTCAATTTCTGCATACGGTGACGGGACCGGAGCTTACGCCGTACCCGGATATCAGTTCCCGGAGATCATGGGATATGATTATCTGCGCCACAATGGGATGGTTGTGATCAATCCCGTTACAGGTATGCCCATAGTTAACTCTCAGTTGGTTTACCTGGGTAACGCCAATGCAAAAGATATCGTTTCCTTTACCCCCACGGTTACCTTTAAATCCTTCTCTTTGGCAGCAGTATTCGAATACCGCGGCGGCTACAAGCGCTACAACAGCATCGGCTTCGATATGGACTGGTCCGGGATGGGCATAAGGACCGTCGAATACAACCGTCAACGATTTGTATTCCCAAATTCCACCTATCAGGATGGAACAGGCAAATGGGTAACCAATACGAACATCCTGATCAGCGAAAATGGCAACGGGAACGCCGGATTTTGGACGGATGGTACCGAGAACTACGGTGTGACGTCCAACTACGTCACGAATGGCGCTTTCTGGAAACTCAGGGAGCTATCACTGACGTATAACCTTTCTCCGAAGATGGTTACGAAAATGAAGGTGATTAAATCTGCCTCCATCAGCGCTGTCGGCCGCAACCTGTTGATATGGGTGCCAAAGACTAACCTGTACACGGACCCGGATTACAGTGACGCCGGCAGTACATCAAACGGAATTGGACTTACCGGCTATCAGCCTCCTCCATCCCGTTATTTCGGCGGCAATCTCTCTATTAACTTTTAATTGCTAGAAAATGCGAAAAATATCATTAGTTATAATAATCACAGCGAGCCTTTTCGGAGCATCTTGTAAAAAGTACCTGAATATCAATACCAACCCAAATGCGCCCACCGTCACAAACCCCCAGCTTGAATTACCGCTGGC
>DATMLR010000448.1:0-5286 GCA_035570015.1 Puia sp. | reverse complement strand
TTGCCCCCCGTCGGTACATACCCGGTCATCGTCGCCCCTTCCACCCCCCGCATCCCCTTTACCTCCTGCTCGAATGCCCTTGCCTGATTGCCCAACACATACGCATTGTTGACCATCATCACCTGATCCCGGTTGAACCCCAGGTCGCGGGATTGGATATACCTGAGCTGCCGGTAGACCACCGCCGTCCCCACCAACAAGAATATCGAGATCATGAACTGGAAGACAACCAGCGTATTCCGCAGCCAACCCGTCCGCATCCCCCCGGATACCTTCCCCTTCAACACCGTGACCGGTTGAAAAGCCGACAGGAAAAAGGCCGGATAACTGCCCGCCAGCATCCCAACCACCACAACCAGCCCCAGAATCGCGGGCAACATCCACGGCCGCGCAAACACCCCGATGCCCATTTCTTTGCCCGATAGCTCGTTGAACACCGGCAAAAGCAACGCCGCCAACCCCAACGCCAGCACCAGCGAAATCAGGCTGATCAGCACCGACTCGAACAGAAACTGCGAGATCAACGCGCTCCGCATCGATCCCAGCACTTTCCGGATACCCACTTCCTTCGCCCGGTTGGCAGACCGCGCCGTCGACAGGTTCATGAAATTGACACAGGCGATGAGCAGGATGAAGACCGCGATCGCCGAGAAGATATAGACCGTCTGGATGCTTCCATTGGCATCGAACTCGGCGATCTTGTTACTATGCAGATGTATCGCGGTCAGCGGCGTCAGGTAGAATACACACATATTCCCCGATTTCTTAAAATCATCCAGCGAAAGATGCACTACATTTTCCAACAAAGGAGCGACATAACGCTTGACCAGGTCATCCATCTTCGCCTCCAGTTTCCCGGGATCAGCGTCTTTCCGCAAAAGAATATACGTCTGGAAATTACCGCTCAGCCACGCATCATCGGTACGCTTCGCTTCCTCCGACTCTGTCAGGGAGAGGAAAAAATCAAAATGGAAATGCGAGTTCGTTGGAATATTCCGGATCACCCCGGTCACCTTGTACGGGATGGAGTCATTGATCATCAGCGTCCTTCCTACCACCGTCGACATCATTGCCGGCGTCGCATCAAAATATTTCTCCGCCATCCGCTCCGTGATCACCACCGTATGCGCATCCTTCAACGCCGTATGCGGGTCACCCGCGATCATTGGCAGCGTAAACACCTCAAATAGCGTGGAATCCGCCAGGATCATCGACTCTTCTTTGATATTCTGATTCCCCTTTTTCACCAGCCGGCCTCCGTTGTTCCGGAACCGCACTTCTTTCTCCACCTCCGGGTAATCCCGCAAAAATGTCGGCCCCGCCGGTGCAGGCGCCACCGCCAGCGACATGCTGCTTCCCCCAAACTTGACGTCATTGTCTATCCGGTAGACCCGGTCGGCATTGAGATTGTACCGGTCAAAGCTCAGTTCATCCGCAACGTAGATCAGGATTAGCAGACAGGTGGCTAGCCCGATCGCCAGCCCCAAGATATTGATCGCGGAAAATCCTTTGTTCCTCCATAGATTGCGGAAAGCCGTCTTCAGGTAATTGCGTAGCATAGTAGTGAATATAACCCTTTGACGATCATTCCCCTAATAAAGTTACACCCCCGCTGGGTTTTGCCTCACGAACACCTTAACGCCGCGGTATCGGCTACCTTAACGCCGCGGTATCGGCTACCTCAACGCCCCGGTATCGGCACCACCGGCAAACTCTCATTTCCGCCCTCCG
The DNA here is from genome assembly GCA_035570015.1 of Puia sp. Taxonomy (GTDB): domain Bacteria; phylum Bacteroidota; class Bacteroidia; order Chitinophagales; family Chitinophagaceae; genus Puia. The sequence goes on along the minus strand of DATMLR010000448.1, from coordinate 3,555 downwards.
AAACTGACTGCACGCCAAAGAAATAGTTATCCTTCGAATAGGGCAGCTTGACATCCGTCTCCGTCGTAAAGATCTTCTTTTGCCAGACCGGACTTGTCGTCGCTCTCATCAAAATATAGTACCCGCGAACCTTACCTTCCACCGGCGCCTTCCACATCAGTTGCGTCCCGTTCGTCAGACTGCGCACCTCCACCCGAACATTCTGAGGCATCCCCGGCGATTTCGCCAGATTGGCCAGGTTCGCCAGGTTGAGGGCCGTATTCTTTCGAAGATATTCGAAATCCATAAACTTCTCCAGGTCCCCATACTCAACTCCATTCTCCATCCGAACATCCTGATGCTGGTGATTGAAATTCTCGTTCATCTCTGTGATCCGCACTGCCGCATAACCGGTATCCACATAGGGAGTATGATCCCCGCCGCGGAGGAACCGGTCATTCCGATAGATCATCATTACCTCCAGATTATCCACATATCGCTCCCCGATCTCCTTGACATACCGCGCCAGCTGCCGCGCCTTCCCGTCATTCTCCAAACCATACTGCCGGATCATCGCCGCCTGCTTGCTCAGGTCATACGCCGGTAACCCCTCACTGAAAACCCGTACCCGCGTATTGTCGATAATATTCGTCTCGTTGCTGTAGTTGCTGCCCATAATATCGTTGTTCAGCACCGCTTCGATATTCCAGTCGTGGGCCCTGGCTTTCTTCGCCATGTACGTAGACCCCAATAGCCCCTGCTCCTCCCCGCTCACCGTCACGAAGATGATCGTCGCCGGGAACGAATGCCTGCTCATGATCCGCGCGCACTCCAGTACCGCAGCGCTGCCGCTGCCATCATCATTCGCGCCAGGTGCATCATCCGTGCCATTCATTACATCCGTCCGGCGGCTATCCAGATGCCCGCTAATAATGAAGACGCGGGTATCATTCGCATCCGTCCCCTTCAGCGTCGCCACCACATTGCCAAGATTGATGTCCGTCTTCACCCGCCGCCCGTCCGCGGGATAAGTCGTGGTATCCAGCACCGCCGTCATCCTTCCCCCCGACGCCGCGGCAAATTGCTTGAATTTCATCAAGACCCAGTTGCGCGCCGCACCAATCCCCCTCGACCGGTCCGTCGTCGAGCTCACCGTACTGCGGGTGCCGAACGATACCATCGTTTTGATATAATACTGCAGTGAATCCGCATTGACTTCCTTCACCATCCCGGCAATCTCCGGGTCGCGGTCGATCGTCGTCTGAGACAGAGCCGCAAGGACGGCTACGAAAAAAAACGCTGTAAGAATAAATGCTTTCATTTATGTTCTGATTTAGATGCGCCGCTCTCCGGCCAATTTTAGCGGACAAGTTAATGTAATGTGCACACACTACGCTAATTATTAGTATGTGTATACGCAGATTGTTAGTTAACCAAAATATAATTAAGTCCTAAAGGAAAATTATCTTTCATATTGTAAACAAAACAACTGTAAATGAGAAGACCACTCTTAGGGGTCTTGGTTCTTTTCTTTGCCTGGCTGCAAGGATTAGCCCAAACCACCACTGTATCCGGAAAAGTCACCGACGAAAAAGGTGTGGCGGTTGCCGGCGCCACCATCACCGAAAAAGGAACCCGCAACGCCACCACCAGCCTGGATGACGGCACTTTTACCATCAAGGTAAAGCCAAAAGCTCGTCTCCTTATTAGCTACATTGGCTTCGAAACATTTGAGGCGGAAGCAAAAGCCGGGCTCAACATCTCAATGACTCCCGCTGCCCAGGCACTGTCCGACGTCGTCGTTACAGGCGTAGGCGTTGCTACAAGCCGGAAGAAAGTGCCTATCGATGTCGCTTCCGTCAGCGCCAAGGATTTCGCCCCCAGCGTCACGACCAACATCGAGCAGGCCCTGGACGGCCAGGTAGCCGGCGCCAATATCCAACAGACCAGCGGAACGCCCGGCGCCAACTTCAATATAACCCTCCGTGGGGTTAATAGCCTCGATGGAACAAATCCGCTGATCATGGTGGACGGCGTCGAGATGGACAACATCAACAACATCGACCCATCCGTCGTAGATCATATCGAAGTGGTCAAGGGCGCCGCTGGAGGCATGCTCTATGGAGCCCAGGGCGCCAATGGCGTCATCCAGATCTTTACGAAGAAAGGATCGCTCAACGGAAAAATGACCATCAACTTCAATTCCAAAGTCAGCGTAGACCATATCCTGACGGGCAAACATCCTATCCTGAGCACCCATCACCATTTCGTGACCGATGCCAATAACAACCTCCTCGACGCTTCCGGAAATCCCGTGGTTATGGATCCCACCGGAGTTTGGAGTGATCCCCAGGTTCCCATCGCTACGGCGCCCGCCAACGCCTTCCTGACCAATACCAAGACCTATAACCTGCCGATCTATAACCACCTGGAACAAGGTTTCCGGCAGGCTTTGACCTTTACGAACACGCTCAGCATCACCGGCGGCAGCCAGAATTCCGACTATGCCATAACCGGATCGACGTTGAATCAACAGGACGTATTGAGCAACGCGTTCAGCCGAACAAACCTCACCGTTAACCTCGGTCTCCATCCGTTCAAAGGATTTACGTTCCGAACGATCACCCAGGGCGTTGCCGGCTACCAAAACCTCCTCAACGCTAACCGCTTCAATTTGCTGACCGCCTATAACTTCATCGATTTTGACTGGAAGGATTCCACGGGCCATTTCCCTATGAAAACCAACAATTCCTCTAACGGTTTGAATAGCCTCTCAGAGAACCAATGGCATCACCAGAATCATCAATCGCTCGAGCTCTTCCAGACCTTCGATTTCAATTATAAGTTCCCACGCTTTTTCGAACTGGACATCAAATACGGATTGGATTACAACGGCGATGATTATACCAGTTATTTCCAGAATCAGACCAACAGCCTCCAATTCGCCAAATACGATATCTATTGGGGGCCCAGTTCCGCCGGGGCGCTCACGGACGAGTGGACGAAGTATTTCAATCAGAACGGTCTCTATTCCGGCTTCTTCCGTACAGATTTCGAGAAAGACTTCCACTCCAACCTTCCGATCACCACGACGACTGAAGTCGCCTACGACTATCGCAAATACACCGAAAGACAATACTATAGCGAGGGGATCGGACTTCCTACCTATCCCCCGCCCTCGATCAGCAATGCAACCACCAAGACAGCCGGGGACTACTACCAGGAATCCATCACCTACGGTCTCCTGGCCAACCAGACAATCGATTGGGGAAATCTCTTCGGTATTTCCGGTGGTGTACGCTCCGATTACGGCAGTGCATTCGGGGCCGCCTATAAAGCCGCCACCTTCCCGCGGGGAACCATTTACTTCCGCCCCTCCGAGATCATGCCCTCACAACAGTCGTGGCTGCCGGACTGGAAGGTCCGGGCTGCCTATGGTGCGGCAGGTATCCAACCCAACCCCTATGACCGGCAGATCACTTTCAGTTCTCCAACGCTGGGCAACGGCGTCGCGCTCGCTCTTCAATCCCAAAATACCAACGATAGCCTGAAACTGGCTACCAACTATGAATTGGA
>DATMLR010000447.1:0-2287 GCA_035570015.1 Puia sp. | reverse complement strand
CGTTCGCAATATCTTCCGGGTATCCCCATTTTCCCAGCGGAATCAGCGGAAGACTTTGCTTGCGCACCTCCTCCGGCATAAGATCGGTCATAGCCGTATGAATAAAACCCGGCGCAATACAATTCACCGTGATCCCGTACCGGCCAAGCTCCATCGCCCACACCTTGGTCATCCCGATAATCGCCGACTTGGTCGCGACATAGTTGGTTTGCCCATAGTTCCCCCTGATGGCCACATTGGAGGAGGCCGAGACAATCCGGCCGTAATTCTGATCCTTCATGATCGGAGCTACCGCCTGCGTACAGTTGAAAACACCGGTCAGGTTGACCGCGATAACATCATCCCATTCCTGCTTTGACATTTTGAGCAAGGTGCGGTCCTTCGTAATTCCCGCATTGTTGATCAGGATGTCGATGCGCCCGAAATGTTCCCTTGCGTCAGCAACGGCCGCAACAACTTCACCCTGATCCGTGACCGATACCTGCTTAAAAACAGCTTCATGCCCGTCCTTCCGAAGTCGCTCGGCCACCCCTGCCCCCTTGTCCGATACATCCCATAAAACCAATTTGGCGCCTTCTTTAGTGAACCGCTCAGCAGTGGCAAGGCCGATCCCATTGGCGCCCCCGGTGATGAGGGCAACTTTATCTTTCAGTCTCATCAATTAAAGATATCCAATAATTTTTTATATTTGACAGAACCCTAACTAACGACTATGACCCGCTATGTGATCACTCTCTTCCTGCTCTTTGCATTTATCGCTAACGCCTACCCTCAGCAAAAACAACCAAAAGTCCTGTCTCCGGGTACCCCCGAAGAAGGCGGCTTCTCCGCTGCCCGCCTTGGCCGCCTCGACACAGGCATGAACAATTGGGTAAAAAACAAATGGATCAACGGCTCCGTGGCCCTCATCGCCAGACACGGCAAGATCGTCTTCTATAAAGCCTACGGCTACAACGACCCCGACACCAAAGCGCCACTTCAGAAAACGGGCATCTTTCGCATCGCCTCTCAAACAAAAGCCATTACTACGGTGGCGGCCCTGATGCTGTGGGAGGAAGGGAAATTCTCCTTCGACGATCCGGTTTCCAAATACATCCCCTCCTTCGCCAAAGAAACCGTCCTGGCATCCTTCAACCCCAAAGACTCCAGCTATACCACTGTTCCGGCTAAGCGCCCGGTCACGATCCATGACCTGTTCACGCATACCTCGGGCCTCGGCTACCCCGCAATCGGCACGCCGGAAGCAAATGCCATTTACGCAAAAAATGACATCACGGGCGGAGTTGGGGTAAAAGTACAATCCCTTTCGGATGCGATGACCCGCCTTGGGAGCCTGCCGCTGGAGTTCCAGCCCGGCGAGAAATGGATGTATGGCTTGAATACCGACATGCTGGGATATTTGGTGGAGCTCTGGTCCGGCATGACGCTGGAAGAATTTTTTGAAAAACGCATCTGCCAGCCTCTCGGCATGCAGGACACCTGGTTCAACCTGCCGGCCGCGAAAGGCCCGCGTCTCGTTAATTTTTTCCTGGAAGATTCCACCGGAATACACAAGCAGACCTCAACGTTCGGCGGTGCGCTGGATATGAACTTCCCGTTGAACAAGACGACCTACTATTCGGGCGGCGGCGGCTTGTCATCAACAATCTACGACTATGCCATTTTCCTTCAGATGCTGCTGAATGGCGGCGAGTACAACGGCGTTCGGCTGCTGTCCCGAAATACCGTACGCATGATGACCATGAACCAGATCGGTGACCTGTCTGTGAATATCGGTGAGGGTACCGGCCTGAACAAATGGGGACTCACCTTTTCCATCGAAACCGAAGAAGGAAGCAAGTACACGCCCAGTCAGGCCGGCAGTTACGGCTGGGGCGGCGTATTTTCAACCGGTTATTGGGTGGATCCCAAAGAGGACATGCTGGTACTGATCTACCGGCAGATCTGGGGACCACATGTGGTCAACACCGATAGACAGTTTAAACCATTGGTCTACCAGGCAATCAATGACTAGCCGGTGCGATCCCGCAAGTATTTATCCCTGAGCGCAGACTTCAAAAATTTCCCAACTGAGGTCTTCGGAATCGCATCGATCATCTCATACCCATCAGGTATCCAGAATTTGGCAAACCGGGCTGACAGAAATTCGCTGAGCTCCTCCGGCGCGACAGTCTTTCCTTCTTTTGGGACGATATAGGCAAAGGGGCGCTCCCACCATTTCTCATTTGGAACGGCAATCACTGCCGCCTCCAGAACCGAAGGATGGCCCATCAATACGTTTTCCAAC
>DATMLR010000446.1:0-3612 GCA_035570015.1 Puia sp. | reverse complement strand
AGCGGTGTTGTTCTCGGCGGGGTATACGGTGAAGAAGCTTAGCGAAGATCAGACAGAGGTATCCGGATGTCCGATTGGGGAAATCTGTGTGGTGCCTCCGACGCCGGTCGTATATGAATATCTATGCCGGGCCTATCAGCTCATGATCGGATTTCGGTTTTGACGGTGATGAGTGCCGGGTCATCGGGGTTGCGGGGAATGAGGTGGTTACCGGCGCGCGGGACGAGGCGGCCGAAGGGCCGGCAGCACTCGGGCGGAAAGTTGTGAGCGCGGAATAGCGCTTGTACTTCCTCGGCAGTGTCCGGGGCAACGGCGATGAGCAGGCCGCCGCTTGTCTGGGGGTCCGCCAGGATGAGGCGCTGGGTTTCTCCGGTTAGTTTTATCTTGTCGCCGTAACTAGCCCAATTGCGGATAGTGCCCCCGGGGATACAGTCTTGGTCGAGATATGTTTGCAAGCCGGGGATCACCGGCACTTTTTCAAAATCAATCAGAGCGGCGAGGTCGCTGCCTTCGCACATTTCGGCAAGGTGGCCCAGCAGGCCGAAGCCTGTCACATCGGTCATCGCAGTGATGCCGGGAATCCGGCCAAGCGGCTCGCCGAGCTTATTCAGGGCTACCATACTGGTCAGGGCGCGGGCCGCATCTTCAGGGGCGAGGAGGCCCTTCTTCTGTGCAGTGGACAGGATACCTACGCCCAGGGGCTTTGTGAGGTAGAGCAGGCTTCCGGATGTGGCGGTGGAATTTTTTTTGATATTGGTGACGGAGACGATGCCGTTGACGGCAAGGCCAAATACTGGTTCGGGGCAGTCGATGCTATGGCCGCCGGCGAGGGAGATGCCGGCTTCGGCGCAGATGGTCCTTGCGCCTTCGAGGACCTCCCGGGCCGTCTCCGGTGGTAGCTTATCAACGGGCCAGCCGAGGATGGCGATTGCCAGGATGGGGCGTCCGCCCATCGCGTATACGTCACTGATGGCGTTGGCGGAGGCGATGCGGCCGAAGTCGAAGGCGTCGTCGACGATGGGCATAAAGAAGTCGGTGGTCGAGATGAGGGCCTGGCCGTTGCCGAGATCATAAACGGCGGCGTCGTCGCGGGTGTCATTACCGACGAGGAGGCGCGGATCGGCTTTCGGCAAGCGGCCTTCGCCGAGGCTTCGGCGGTCGAGGTCGGCGGACGAGGTTGGACTGTGAAGGATCTTATCGAGGATCGCGGGCGAGATCTTGCAGCCGCAGCCGGCACCATGTGAAAATTTTGTCAGTTGGATTTCCATGAAGGTTTGCTATTCATTGATCGAAATGATGGGGGCTTGCTGGGTTTTTTGAGCGATAGAGAGCAAATGGTCGGCGTTGGCTATTACATTACCGTTGGGTGCGATGATCGGGATGATGTTGTTGGGGTCGCGGGTTATGAGACCTTTCCGGTATGTTTTATCGTAGTATACCAATACCTGGCGGATAAAGTCGGCCATTCGGTCTTCCCGGATCGCAGTGACGGCGGTTTTGGTTTGTTCGGGGCCGAGGCGTCTGCCGATGCGTTCGGTCGATTCGATGAGGAAGTCCTTGTCGAGATCACCGTATTCCGCGAGCAGGGCGGCGACCCGGTCTTCCGGCGGAACTTGCAGATCGAAGAGAGTCGCGCTGCGCAGTTGGGTCCAGAGTGGCTTCGGGAGAAGGCATCTGCCGATGTTCTGGCTTTCGTCTTCGATCCAGATAGGCCGGTTGGGGTCCATTCGTGCCAGTTGGATGGCAAGGTTGTTTTCGAACTGTTCCTGGGTGGGTTGGATCAGGCGGTTGAGCGAGCCATAGGTCGAGCCCTGGTGTTGGGCGAGGTCTTCGAGGTCGATGATTTGTTCGCCGGAGGCGTGGAGGCGCGTGAGGATGCGGGTCTTGCCCGAGCCGGTCATCCCGCCGATGACGAATAGCGGGTAGGTGCGCTCGCATTGGCGGAGGGCCCAGTGGCGGAAGGATTTATAGCCGCCGCGGATCGTCTGGACCTCGAAGCCATACAGGTCGAGGGCCCAGGCCATGGCCGCGCTGCGCATGCCGCCGCGCCAGCAGTGAAGGGCGATTCTCCGATTGGGTGCGAATTGTAATGCCTGGTGGATGAATCCGGACCACTTGGGGCCGGTGAGATCGAACCCGAGGAGGATAGCGGCTTCGCGACCCTGTTGTTTGTAGGTGGTCCCGACCTTAGCGCGTTCCTCATTGCTGAAGAGGGGCAGGTTGACCGCACCGGGGATGTGGCCGTGGGTGAATTCCGCAGGGGTACGGACGTCGGCGACGGGGATGGAGGGCCGGAGGGCCAAATACTCTTCTATAGTGATTGGACGCGACAATGTTTTACCGGTGATCAAAACCGAACCGCAAATATACGGATAGTCGAGTTTTATTACCTTTGGATATGGTTCGAATCAGAATATTCGCCGGCATCTGCGGATTGATGGCGCTTGGGGTTTGTTCCAGGGCGCAGTCGGTCGCACATACGACTTGGAAAGCTTATTTTTTGGTCATGAGCGATAGCGTAACGTTGCGTTTTAGCGCCGACAGCATGACAGTCCAATCGGATTCGGGACAGGTTCTACTGCAGTCGGGGTTCAAGGATTCGGCTAATGTTATAACCGTCGACGATTACGGCGGTCTGTGCGCCTGCCCGAATTATCCCGGGAAATATGAGAAAAGGATGAGGGCGGACACGCTGATCATTATTCCATTTCATGAGATCTGCGATATCCGGAACAGTACGCTGATGGCGAAAAGGTGGATAAGGGTGGCGGCGCCGCCTGCGCCTTCTCCGATGGGGGCTCCTGCGAAGGGGAAGGGTAGAAAAAGGGGGTCCTAAAGGTTTTATTTCATACCCAATTTTAGTTTTGCGTAAGGCATGAGGTCATCGGTCAGTGGATAGACGGCGATGGTTTCCTTCATTAATACGTAGGTATAGCCATGCTCCTTGGCCAGCTGCCAGATTAGATCATTTGCCTTTTTCCGAATTGGAGCCAGCAGTTCTTCTTGCTTTTGCTGGAGCAGTTGGTTGATCTGTTGGTAAAAAGCCCGGGTTTGGCTCAATAATTCCGTGGCTGCTCTTCTGCTGACATCCAATTGTTCCCTGGTCATTCGAATGGTATCCGGTCCGGAGAGGATGCTGTCTTTTTCGTTGACCTCTTTGGCCATGTCCTGGTAGTGCTCGGTGAGCGCGTTTTGATAGTTGGCCATCGCGCTGTCGGCCTTCCTGTATTCGGGCATCGCCTCGATCAGTTCGGACATGCTGATGTAGCCGATGTGAGGCTGGGCATGTGTGCCATGGGTGGTGAAAGCAAGAATAAAGGCGGCGAAGATGACCTTAACTGGTGCAGGCTTAAAAGATTGTCTCATAAATTTGTAGTTTTGATATACGAAGACAATCGTGACCTGAATTGTGGCCCGTGGCCGGGCGATTTTAACATTTTATTGATAAATCCCGGAGAGTTCATTCTGATCCCAAGCTGTCCACCGGATTGGCAAGGGCCGCATTGGTAGTCGTGTACAATACGGACATAACCGCGATCCCCAAAGAAATCAAGATCGCCATAGCGTAAATGTCCCATCCGATTTGAATATGATTATAAAATCCGGAAAGCC
>DATMLR010000445.1:0-20962 GCA_035570015.1 Puia sp. | reverse complement strand
GCGTCCGCATCGATTCGGGGAGGGTCCGCATCGATTCGGGGAGTGTCCGCATCGATTCGGGAAAGGGTCCGCATCGATTCGGGAAAGGGTCCGTATCCATTCCGCCGGAAGGAACCTGTGTTATTTATGTATTATTAAATTGTAAACAGATTCGCTTAACTTTTCCGTCCTTCTTTATTTCCAGTAGGTTTGCGTAAAATTTGTTAATGGAATCCAAAGGCAAGAAGATCCTGATTGCTGACGACGAGCCCGATATCCTTGAAATCATCCAATACAACCTGACGAAGGAGGGATATGAGGTAAGCACCGCAAAGGATGGAGATGAGGCAGTTGGGAAGGCCAAGACCGTCAGACCCGATCTGATCATCCTGGATATCATGATGCCAAAGAAGAACGGAGTTGAAGTTTGCGAAATACTCAGATCTCAGCCTACCTTTAAAGAAACCCTGATCCTTTTTCTGACTGCGCTCAGTGATGAGGGCTCCCATGTCCGCGGACTTGAGACCGGGGCCGATGATTATGTGACCAAACCCATCAGCCCCAAAGTGTTGATCAGCCGGGTCAATGCGCTTTTCCGCCGGGTCAACAAGGAACCGGAGGACAAGGTGCTGAAGGTGGAAAATCTGAGCATCGATCCCGCTAAATTTGAGGTGATGGTCGACGGGAAAGACGTCACCCTGGCTAAAAAGGAATTCGAGTTGCTTTACCTGCTGGCATCCCGGCCGGGCAGGGTCTTCCTGCGCAACGAGATTCTTAACCAGGTCTGGGGGAACGAAGTGATCGTGGGGGACCGGACGATCGACGTGCATATCCGCAAGATCCGCCAGAAGCTGGGATTGGACTGTATTACCACGGTAAAAGGGGTAGGCTATAAGTTCAATCTGTAACTTTATGGGACCATGCCTTCCACCAAAAATCTATCTCCCAAACAACTATCTGCCCTAACAGCCGTCCTGCTGGCCCTGCCGATCTCCGCCGGTATCTATGTCCTGACGACAAATGCAATCGTGGGTGCGGCGTCCCTGCTGATCATCCTGGGTGGGAGCTACGGTCTGATCCTGTTCACGCTGGAAAAGTTCATCTACCGAAAAATAAAGCTGATTTACAAGCTCATCCACCAGACCAAAGCCACCAAAAAGGAAGAAGTGTACTTCAAATACATCCTGCCGCAGAAGAGTATCGATGAAGTGCGGGAAGACGTTGAGAAATGGGGAGAGAAACGGAATGAGGAGATCGAGTTGCTGAAAAAGAACGAGGCCTACCGAAAGGAGTTCCTGCAAAACCTGGCGCATGAGTTCAAGACCCCGATCTTCGCCATCCAGGGTTATGTCGACACCCTGCTCAACGGGGCAATGGACGATACCTTCATCCGGAAGAAATTCCTTGAAAATACGGCAAAGAATGTGGAGCGTCTCGTCAACCTGATGAATGACCTCGATGAGATCTCCACGCTGGAAAGAGGGGAACAATTGTTGTATAAGCAGAATTTGATCGTGCAGGACCTGATCCGGGAGATCTTCGAATCCCTGTCGATCAAAACGCATAACAAGAATATCCGGACCGCCATCAAAAAGGGCTGCGAATCCCCGATCACCGTATTTGCCGACAAGGAAAAGATCCGCATGGTCCTCACGAATCTGGTGGAAAATGCAACCAAATACGGCAAGACCGGCGGCAGCATCGTCGCCAGCATCTATAAGATCGATGAGAAGAACGTCCTCATCGAGATCAGTGACGATGGGATCGGGATTGAAGAGGAACACCTGCTGAGGATCTTCGAGCGATTCTATCGCACCGATGCCGCCCGGAGCCGGGATAAGGGTGGTACCGGCCTGGGGCTGGCCATCTGCAAGCATATCATTGAGGCCCACGGACAGTCGATCCATGTCCGGAGCCGGCCGGATGTGGGGACCACCATTGGGTTCACCCTGGAATCACGGCGGGATTGAACCTCCTCGCCGGGGAGGCAGCATCAGGATTGACAAAAACGCAGTATTTTTGCATTTTATGGCTACGACGACCACCACCCAAGTCTTTGATTATAGCAAATGGACCGCACAGCTCCCCGATTTAAGCAGGCGGTACCAGGCGGCGACCCCCTACCCCCATATCGTGCTGGAGAACTTCCTCGACCCAGACGTGCTGAAAGACTGTATTGCCGAGTTCAACCGGCTTAATGAAACGGATGGGTGGATCAACTATAAACACTATAACGAAGATAAACGCGGCTTGAACAAGATCGATCTGCTTCCCACCACTATCAAGTCGACGATCAACGAGCTGAATTCCCCTGCCTTCCTCGAATGGCTCAGCGCCCTGACGGGGATCAAGGACCTTCAGAAGGACGACGGCCTTGAAGGCGGCGGCATCCACCAATCCACCCGCGGCGGCTTCCTGAATATCCATGCTGACTTCACCGTCCATCCCCACCATCGCAACTGGCAGCGGCGGGTGAACGTGCTGGTTTACCTAAACGAATATTGGGAGGAGGATTGGGGCGGCAAGCTGGAGCTGTGGGACCGGAAAATGAAAGCCTGTGAGGAAAGCGTATTGCCCGTATTCAACCGCTGCGTTATTTTCGATACCGATGCCGATTCCTATCATGGTCACCCCCTCCCGATGACCTGCCCGGATGGAACGTTCCGCCGATCCATTGCCTTATATTATTATACCGTTGAAGAGAACCCTATTCGCCGGGCCACCTACTACCAGACAAGACCGGGCGACGGCAGCAACAAGCTTCTGGTGAAGATCGATAATGCGCTGCTTTCCGCCTATACGGCCATCAAGGGCAAACTGGGTGCGAATGACAAGATGGTAAGCGGGATGCTGCGCTTTTTTGGCAGGAAAAAGAAATAGGCGCACCCGCGGGCACGGGCCTCCCCCGCGGGCACCGGTCTCCCGGATGGGCGAGGACGGGCGGTTATTCGCTCCGCAAACTTTTCACCGGGTTGGCCCTGGCGGAACGTACGGCCTGGAAGCTGACCGTAACGAATGCGATCCCGACCGCCGACAAACCCGCCACCACAAATATCCACCAGCTGATCGGTGTTCTGTATTCAAAATCATCCAGCCAGCGATGCATGGTGTACCAGGCCAGGGGTGAAGCGATCACGATGGCGATCAATACCAGCCACAAAAAATCCTTTGACAGCAGCGCAACGATTCCCGGCACATTTGCTCCGAGGACTTTGCGCACGCCGATCTCGCGGGTACGCTGCGCGGCGGTGAAGATGGCCAGCCCCAATAATCCCAGACAGGAAATAAAGATGGCCAAGATGGCAAAGTAATTGGCCAGTTTGCTGACCAGCTGCTCGCTCCGGTACATATTGTTGTATTCAGCATCCGAAAACTGGTAGGTGAATGGGAAGGCTGGGTTCAGCTCCTTACATAACTTTCCCAGATCCGCTATCCCCTCCTTGTCCTTTCCCGCCCTCAGCCGGACCAGGATCGTACCATAATGGCGATCTTCATTCATGTGGATGATCAGTGGTTCGATCGCCTGGTGGAGGGAAGCGAAGTGGAAATCCTGCAGGACACCGATTATCTTTACCTGGTGGCGGCCCCACATAACATACTTGCCGACAGGGTTGGTATACCCCATCCTTTTCACGGCCGTTTCGTTCACGATTACTCCAAAAGAATCGGTTGGAAAGTCGCGGGAGAAGTCGCGCCCCTCAGCCATCGTTAGCTTCATGGTCTTTACAAAATCGTAGCCTACGTCCGATTGAACGAACGAAGTGACGAGATTGGGCGCTTCCCCTTGCCAACGGATACTACCGGTATGGACATAGAGCGCCGTCGGAGGCTGCCGGATCTTGGAGACCTGTTGAATAGCAGGCAGATTCTCGGCTTCCTGCTTGAAGAGTTCATATTTATTTGCAAGCTCGCCTTCCAGCGGCATATACAGCAGGTTATCCCGGTCGAAACCCATGTTCGCCCGTTGGATATAGTCCATCTGTCGGTACATGACGATCATCCCTACAAGGAAGATAATAGAAAGCCCGAATTGAAAAACCACCAGCGTCTTTCGGAAAAATGTCGCTCCGCCACTAAACCGCAAAGCCCCTTTCAATACCCGCACGGGGTTCAGGGAAGACAGGAATATGGCGGGATAGCTGCCGGAAACAAAACCAGCCAACAACAGTAAGCCCAGCATGGCAGCCCAGAATAGCGGCTGACGGACCGGCAGCGAGAGCTGTTTACCCGTCAGATCATTGAACGCGGGTAGGAGGAGGGTGGTTAGCAAGATGGCGAGCCCGATCGCAAAAAAGGTGAGCAGCAGGGCTTCGCCCATGAATTGCGCCATTAACAACGACCGGGCGGCCCCGATCACCTTCCGTACCCCCACTTCCTTGGCGCGGTTGGTAGAGCGGGCGGTGGCGAGGTTCATAAAGTTGATACAGGCGATCAGCAGGATAAAGACCGCAACCAGGCTGAACAACCGGACATATTCAATGCGACCGCCGTCGATCTGGCCATTTTTAAAGGTCGAGTGAAGATATTTGTCCGGGTAGGGAGTCAAATCCAGTTCAACCCGGAACCCCTTTGATTTTTCCTGGTACCGGTAAATGAAATCTTTTATCTCCGTCCTTACTTTTGCCAGATTGGCGTCGGGCCGTAGCTGGACAAAAGTGGGCGCATCGCTGTTGCCCCAGTTGTCTATCCAGTCAGCGTTCTCTTTTTTGAAGGCGATCCAGCTTCGCAGGAAATCGAATTGCTGGGAAGAGTTGGCGGGCAGATTCTCAAACACGGCCGATACCCGAAAATTGTCACTGTTTTCATACCGGATCGTCTTGCCCATCGCCGCTTCGGGGCTTCCAAAGAACAGATTGGCCATTTTTCGTGAAATGGCGACACCTTCCAGTGTATTCAACGCCGTCTTCGGCGTTCCCTGGATCAGCGGATAGCTGAACATGGTAAAAAAATCGGCACCGGCAAAGGAGCCGCTCATTTTGGCGATCTTATTGCCCGCTTCGAACGTATTAGTGGTATTCCATTCGAGGCTGCTGGCATCTTGCACTTCGGGGATCTGTTTCTTCAGTTCCTCTGCCATTAAGCCCTGGGTGGGAAACTCGGCGTTTATCTTACCATCGAAAAAGTCACGTTCATATACCTGGTAGAGCTGCGGGCCGTTGACATGAAAGCCGTCGACGCCTCGTTCATCCTGTACCCACAGCATGATCAAAAGGCTGCAGGTCATGCCCAGGGCAAGCCCCAGGATATTGATGCCCGAAAAAACCTTGTTGCGGACCATGTTGCGCCAGGCAACAAGAAAATAATTTTTGAGCATACGGAGTAGATGTTGTCCGCTTATGGCGCTAAAAAGATGCCATTGTTAGATTAGCGTAATAATCAATCCCTTATGGCATTGCAAAGGGCGGCGACTGTCCGGTTTCAACACAATCGGTGTGCATTTTTAACCTTTCAATCCATACTTATTCCCGTCCTCATCGAGAAAGGAGGCGAACTTGCCCCAGCCCAAATTCATCAGTTCTTTTTCGAATTTGACACCTTTCTGCTTCAACCCGGCGCAGAATGCATCGATATCGGCGCACATAAAAACGATGGAGGGTTTCAGCTCCGCGAAGTCCGGCATCAGCCCTTTTGGATAGAGGACGAGTGCGCTTTCCGCCCCAGGCGGCGCGACCTCCAGCCAGAAATTACCGTTGCCCATATCTTTTCGATCCTTCTCAACAAACCCAACCTTCTCCGTCCAGAATATTAACGCTTTCCCCTGGTCTTCTACATAGACGCCGACCGTTCCGATTTTGGTGATCATAATATATATTTTTTTGTGCCGCGAAGATACCCCACGCATCAGGGTTTGTCTTGCAAAAAAACGACGTCCGGCCGATCCACATCCAACCCCTCGACACCCGGGGCCGCCCCCGCCATCTTCTCCTTCCACCCGCGCATAAGCGCCTTGAATTGAGCGGGTGTGTACCCGAACAGCTCCCGGAAGTTATGGCTGAAATGCGCCTGATCGGCATATCCGGTCTCGTAGGTCAGACCGGCCAATCCGATTTCGGGGTCTTGCTCGATCAGCCGTTTGGCGTGATTGAACCGGAGGATACGGGCGAATAGCTTAGTGGACATCCCGATCTCGCTGATGAAAAGACGTTCGAGACGGCGCGGATTGATGCCAAATTTGGCGGCCAGTTCTGCAATTTTTACAATTCCTTTTTCCGCCTTGATCGAGCGCGCGATGGCGGGTACGGGCGTTTTCTTTTCCGGTTGTTCCTCCAGGCGGCGTACGAGCCAGTTTCCAAGGATCTCCAGTTTCGCGTTCACCTGACCACTCTCCCCCGGGTCATCGGGAGTTTGCATAGACAAATTGGGAAATCCTTCCAACAATTCCGCCGCCGGCAGGATCGTATTGATCAGTTCCGTCATCTTCAGCGCCGAAAAAGCCCCAAATCCCCAGGGGTGAAAACGGACAGCGACAAACCCAGTCAGTCCATCGGAATATAAAAGGAGCTCTTTCTTAAACGGTCCGATGACGAAGTTCCGGGGAAGCTCGCCACGATCGCTGCGCGCACCGTCGATCCGGCGATAATAAGGCTCGCCATATGAAAAGATCAGCTCGATCTGCGTGTCCGCCCATAAATGTTCGTGGGTGTGCATAGGGTCGCGATAATCATGCTCCAGCGCCCAGAAGCATTGGACATGATCGGTCAACTGCGGCGGAGGGGGATATTCGCGGTAGAACATCTGTTTTTATTTTTTATCATTATTTTAACCCCGGGGTACTTGCAAAGCAACGCGATTTTGCGGAAATTTATTCGAATCTAATCCCCTGTTATGCCTTCAACCATTCTCGCTGCTGCGCTCGCGGTCTCCCTGCACACTTGTCTCGGCGCCGTCCCTGCATCTGTTTCGCCGCCCGCTGACTCGACGGCCAAGTCACCCGTTAAGAAAAACGTTTATGATAAAGGTAAGGGCACCGTGGGATTTATTTCGGGTCTCTTGCTGGGACCCGTAGGGCTTGGCGGCGTCTACCTCTTTTCGCATAACCACGCGCAGCGAAAAGCAGCCAAAAAAGGCTGCACCATCTTTGGAATTGTCGTGGTCACCGCGGCTTTTTGCTGGCTCGTGTTCCTCGGCGTCAAAGACCTGGGCGGCTCCGCCTCAAGCGGCTCAAGCCGTTCCGGCGGGGGTGGCCGTTCCGGGGGATCGGGAGGATCTGGCCGTTCCGGGGGATCCGGCGGCAACCATAGCGCGAATACCGGTTGGGCAAATAATATCAATCTCCCCGACTTCGGGTCGCCTTGCCCGCCCGCAAAAAAGAAACCTGCTGTCGCCCAGCCACCCGTTGAGGTGCTGCCGACGATTTTCATAAAGTATTGACTACGGTGACGGCGCAGCCGGAACATCCCGCTTTAGAAACACAAACCCGTTCTTCCGGTACAACTCTTTTAATTCAGGGTATTTAACGGGGTCTTCCCAGTTCTGCACCCGATCCACTTTGGTAACAAAATAGACCGGCTTGTCGATGGGTCCGGTCAGCAGCCATTGCTGATCATAGGAGTTGAGATTGGCCGGCCGCTCCTTTTTTGTATAGAAGAGATCCCCATAACTCTTGAAGCCCAGGGTATGCACATAGCAGTTCTCCCCCTGTCGGGCGATGAAAAAGTCGATATCGGCGCCCTGGCTGTACCGCTCCACCTTGGGAACGATGATGGCAGAGGCAAAGAAGACGACGATGGCGGTCCCTGCGAAAAGGTATCCCGCTGCGCGTAGGTATGATTGACGAGTTAAACTCCGGATCCCGAGGACGAGTGCCACGACCATCAGCACGCCGATCAATCCCTCCAATCCCGACCAGTGCACGTCCGCTTCCATATTGCCCCGGGCAAACGTGTCCTCCACGTAGGGCGCCAGCCGTTTTACATTCAGCCCGATGATCGCAACACCAAGGATAAGCAGGGAAATCAGCCCACCGAGAATCGCAAGTCCGATCCCGACGTATTTCTTGTAGATCAGTTCCCCGCGATCCCATTTATATATAGAATAGGCGGCGAGAAAGGTGACTGGGAACCAGGCCATCGATGAATAATGGATGATCCTGGACTGGACGATCGTGAAAAGAACAGTGACGACCCAGAAGAGGATCAGCATCCATAGCTTGAAGTCCTTCTCGTAACGACTATTGTATTTCGCTTTGAAGAAAGAGGGAATGGCCAGCAGTGAGGCGGGGAAGCAGCCGATCAGCAGCACCACGTAGTGGTATCCGAAGAAGCCCTTCTGATCGGCGTCATGCGTGGTGAAAAGCCGCCATTGATATTTCAGGAATTCGTTGATGAACCAGGGGCCGCGCTTGATCGTCTCATACCCATACCAAGTGGCGGTAACCAGGATTGCTACTGCCAAATACAGTAACACGTCCCACCAGGAAAAATAGAACCGGAACCGGTTGTAGATAAAATAGACCCCGAGCGCCAGCAGGAAGACCATCAGGGCGACCTGCCCCTTGGTCAGGACTGCGAGACCCATGAAGATCCCGGACAGCACGACATAAACTATCCTGGGTCTGTCGATCCCCGGCTTATCATAGCCATTCCGTTTCCAATGGTAAAGGATAAAAAAATAAAGGGAAAGAAACGTAAACAAATTAAACCAGGGGTCGATGATCCCGGATTTGAAATACATATTGGGGAAAAGCGATCCGCCAAAGGCCAGCGCCCACAGCAGACCAAACTTCCGATCGAAGATCCGGGATCCGCAGAGGAAGATGGTGATCAGCGTGATGATCCCGCAGATCGCGTTGGGAAAACGCGCTGCGAATTCGCCCACCCCAAATAGCTTCATGGAGGTACTTTGCATCCAGAAGAACATCGGCGGTTTTTCCCAGAACGGTTTGAAATCGACATACACCCGGGTATAGTCGTCCATCTTGATCATTTCGCGCGAACATTCGGCAAAATTGATCTCATCCCAGTCGAAGAGGTGGACGCGGCCCAGGAAAGGTATGAAGAGCAGTGCTGCCAGGATGGTGATCAGCCCGATCGTGGTAATCTTATTAAGCTGCATTAGCGGAGCGGTTTATACATATCTCTTTTCATGATTCCCCATTTGCAAAGCCGGTGGACGACGCTCACCTTGAGAACGCCCAACCCATAGGTAACGCTTCGGCTGAAATTGATGCTGGATGCTTCTTCAAAGTACCGGGTCGGACAAGTGATCTCGGCGATCTCATAGTCAAGATAGATGATCTGGGAAAGCATTTGATTGTCGAAAACAAAATCTTCCGAATTGATGTGGTAATCGATCCGCTCAAGGACGTCCCGGGAAAAAGCGCGGTAACCGGTATGATATTCGGCGAGCTTTTGCCGGAGCATCACGTTCTCAAAGAAAGTCAATGCCCGGTTGAATACATATTTATAAAGCGGCATCCCGCCATGTAAGGCGCCCTTGCCGAGAGTCCGGGAGCCCAGCACGACCTGGTAGACGTCGTTGGCGATCAACCAGGCCATCGAAGGGATGAGTTTGGGAGTATATTGGTAATCCGGATGGAGCATAATAACGATATCGGCGTCCAGCTCCAGCGCTTTGTCATAACAGGTCTTTTGGTTGCCGCCGTAACCCCGGTTCTTGTCATGCTTGATGACATGGGAGATCCCCAGCTCACGGGCCACGGCGACCGTCCGGTCACTGCTGTTGTCATCCACCAGCACGACCTCATCGACGATATCGAATGGGATCTCCGCATAGGTCTTGCGGAGGGTAAGCTCTGCGTTATAAGCGGGGAGAACGATAACCAGTTTTTTACCTAAAATCATAGTGGATTGCCGAAAATGGACGGCAAACGTACATTAAACCGTGCAATTCCTAAAATTTGGCCGCTGCGGCGGCGCGGCGGGACGGCCATTTGCTCAAAAAAAGCCAGTGGATACCAATTGCCGTCACTACCCCGATCAGAGACCCTACCAGCACATCACCCAGGAAATGTTGACCGAGATAGATACGCGAATACCCGACGGCGACGGCCGCGAGAAGGTAGAGGGAATTCAATGTTTTGTTGCCGTCAAAGATGGCCAGCAGCGTGGCGAGGGCGAATACGGATGTGGTATGCCCGGAAGGAAAGCTGGCAAAGCCGATGTGGGTCACCCCATCTATGAAATACGAGTATCCGGCACCAAAATATTGTTTCGGCCGGGGCATGGAGAACACATTCTTCAGGATCTGCGCTACCAGCGCGGAAATGAGGAAGGCAGCAATGAGTTGGAGGGCTTGTGACCAACGGCGAAGCACCAGGTAGATCAGGCAGATGACGATCGCAAAACGCCCGTCTCCGAGGAAGGTCACATAAACAAAGAAGGTATCCAGAGCGCTCCGGTGATAAGGGTTGAGCGCTATAAAGCTGGTCGCCTTTCCCAGGCTAAGAAGGAGGATCAGCCCGATGGCGAAGACCAGTAGATAACAAATGAAATAATTACGATTCGCGACTAATATTGCCTTCGGGCTATTCATCGGGCAAAAGTACGAAAACCTTACAGCCCCGCCACCAGCTCTTCCGCTAGTCCGAATGACAACGTCATGCCGGCCCCGCCCACACCATTAATAATATAGACATACGGTTCCGGGGAAAAAAACAGATCCGCCTCACCGTCCGTTAGTTTGGCGTAAACCCCATTCCATGTCTCCATGACGCTCCAGTCTCTGAAACAGGCAAAGGTGCGGAGATAGTCGAGGATCTTGCGGTTGATCATTTCTTTATCGAAAGGATCGTGGGTAAGACCGTATTCATGGGAATCTCCCACGGTAAGCTCACCCTTGCCGTTCTGCGAGACCATGACGTGAATACCCCATTGCAGGTAGTCGGCCATTTCTTCCGCGTAACGTTGTCGAAGCCCGGTCAACGACGGCGCCGCCCTGAAGCTGTTGTAGTGGATAAGTGATAGCCCGCCGCATAATGCCGGGCCGATCCGCCAGTCCGCCGGCTGGGCAGCCAGCCGCATCATCTGCAATTTGCATTTGGTGACGGGCTGCCGGGCGAAATGCTCGGGATACAGGGTCTCGAAATCCGCGCCGTTGCAAATGAAAATGAGATCGGCTTCATATTCGTCTTCGTTACCGATATAGACGATCTGATCCGAGATATAAGAGACGCATTTCCCCCAATGAAATTCGACATTCATTTCTTCGGTCAGCCATCCCGGAAGGGTGGAGATGGCTTCACGCGGATCGACGATCACTTCATCGGTACTGTAGAGACCCCCCAGCAGGCCGTCCGGCACTACCGCTCCGGAGGCTTCGGCTACGTTACAGGGATTCATGAGTTGAACGGACCGGCCCTCTTTCCGGAAGACCTCATGCAGCTCCTGCAGGACCTGCCATTCGTCCGGATGATAGGCCAGGTGGAGACTACCGGCTGTCTCAAGCCAGAACCCCGCCCGGGGAGCGATCTCTTTCCAGATGTTCCTGCTTCGGATCGCGCGGTCATACATCCTCCCCGCCGGCTGACCGATCGGCCAAACCATTCCGAAGTTGCGAATGGACGCGCCCACGGCCTTATCCGATCGTTCGAACACCCTGACGGAAAATCCCTGTAACGCCAGCGCCCTTGCAGTAGCCAGCCCAACGATACCGGCGCCTATAACGATTGCAGATCGCGATTGCATAGTTCGTCTATTGATCAGTCGCGCGGGGCGACTGTTGTTTCCTATATATCCTGGTAAAAAGGATGGCGCTCCACAGGACCAATACGATGCCACCTGCAGCAGCCACATAGAACATCCCCGTAAAAAAGTCCACCCACGTATATTTTATCCGGACAAATTCTTTGATCAGCAGTACCGCTACCGTTCCCAGGTATCCAAAGGCGTCCGCGATATAGATCAGAAAGCCTACGTTCCCGGGTATTCTATAGGCCGCCAGCATCCGCTCGAAATAGAAGCAATTGTACGGCACATAGCCAAGGTAAAGTCCGGCGGAAGCCGTAACGATCCAGGCCACGGGGGAGATCAGGTGGAGGTGAAACGCGACCGTTGCTCCCGCCGCGAGAACAAAACCGCCGATGATAATGACGTTATTGAGCAGAAAGGCGCGGTAATTATTCCGGATCAGGAAGAAGCCGCCAATGACCGCCAGGACGATCAGCGAAACGATGGTACTGGTACTGGCAAAAACGTCCGCGTTGTTCTTATAGCCGGTCTCGCTCCAGAGCTCATTGGCAAAATCTTCTGTAAAATCCCGAAGGACGGTCAGCATGGCATAGGCTGTGATGATCGGGATAAGCGCCAGTCCGAAGGTTCGAAGAAAGCTCCGGCGCTGCTCCTTCCCCATCGGACGTCGAACGGTGCGCATCGCGACATCTGCCGCGGTGGGCGGCGGCGTTTGGTTAAGGAGCCATGTGGCAACGAGCAGTGGGCCAATGAAAACGGCGCCCGCGGCGAAAGGCATCCAGAATTCACTGACGCCGGCGAATAAAAGCATGCTTTTGCCGACCGTCTTGGCCAACCCGGATGCGAAAATGAAACTGGTGGCCAGCACGGCGCCCATCAGTTCGGTTGTCCGCCGGCCTTCGAGAAATCCGAATACAAGTCCCCAAACCATCCCCAGCGGCAAGCCATTGATAAACATAAACACGAAATTATACGGAGCAGGCACGAGCCCGAACAATAACAGGGACACCCAGGCCGTGAGCACCAGTTTGACGATGAACCCCGCTCTTTTCGCGGGATCCATCCCGGCGATAAAACGGATCCCATAGAACTTGCTGAGCATATAGCCGATCGTCTGACAAATAACCAGTACAACTTTGTAATGAACCGGTCCAATGGCGATTCCGTCGAAAGAAGCAGCCGTAAATGGTTTGCGGAAACCGTACATGCTGGCATAGACCGTAAAGGAGGTCAGGGAGACATAGATGACGAACAGCCAGGCGGGTGAACGCTGCAGCCAGGCCCGGACCCCGGAGGTGCGGCCGGGCGTAACGATGGGTGAGGACGCCGATGTCTGCATGCGATCGGTTTAAGCTTGTTCGATGATCGGAAGGAGCTCCTGCAGATCGTCGATGATAAAATCGGGGCCATACGGCTCCAGCTGCTCGCGTGTATAGGCGCCGGTTGTCACGCTGACAACCTTGCCGCAGGCTGCGTTCCGGCCTTCTTCCACATCCACTTCGGTGTCGCCTATCTTTAGTACTTGCGCCGACGATTCGATCCCGAGGTCGTCCATCAGCACTTCGATCATATCGGCATACGGGCGGCCACGTTGCACCTCATCGCTGCAGATCACCTGGTCGATCAGCGGACTCCGATCGTCCCATCGAAGCCGGTGCAATATCGTATCCGTGATGGAGCGGGTGAAGCCCGTATTCAGCGCTACCTTGATCCCTTGTTTCTTGAGGGCCCGGAAGACGGCTTCCGCATGCGGCAGAGGCGCAAGCGTTTCGTCATTCCGATAAAATTCGATCATCCGGTCGATGAACCGGGTGTGGATGCGGTCGGCCAGCTCCTCGGCGTCTTCCATATCGGGGAGCTTCACTTTCTTTCCGGCGCCAAACTTCTCCAGCAGCAGGACAACGGCGTCCATCTTCCGAAAACCCATCACTTTCTTCACTTCGGCCACGGGGATGGCGATCCCATAATCCTTAAAGGCGGCGATAAAGGCCTCCGCGACATTGCCTTTATCCCGGACCGTGGTGCCGGCAATATCGAAAACGACAAGTTGGATAGAGCTCATTTGAAATTTTTTAGGCGGATCAGCGTGTCCCGGCGGTCTGCAGGTGATGAAGCATCATTTCCCGATAACGCCCGAGATCGGGCAGGGGCTGATGTTCGATCTTGGCCTGCTCATCCCAGTTCCGCATCCGGATGATCAGGGCGAACAAGGGGTATTGCTCAAAAGCGGCGGCCTCTTCCGCCGTCATGGGGCCGCCCTGGTATTCCAGCGTCCGTTTGCTGGCTTCCGAGAGATTCGCATAGTAGGAAGGATCCTTATAGGTAAGGTACCGCTTCGCCTCCACGTGAGATTCCACCAGCCGGGTGACCTTTTTGGAAAATCCCTTTCCCCGAAGGAACTCAGCCCCCAGTTCCTCATGGTCCTTAATCCCGAACCCGTCCATTTCGTTGTCTCCTTTCGCGGCCTCTGAAATGTGGCCGATATCATGCAGAAAAGCAGCAAGGACGACCTCATCATCATAGCCCTGCTCCTCCGCCAGCTGTGCGGCCTGCACCATATGCTCCAACTGGGAGACTTTTTCGCCGGCGTATTCAGCACCGCCATGCTCTTCATACAGGCTCATGATCTCATCGGTAATTTCACGGGCTTGCTCGGTGGTCATTGTTGAAGTGTATATTAAGACAAGGTATTAAAAATAATCATTTGATCAGCCACATGGTTTGGTTGAGGTCATCGGCGCTGAAACCCTGGCTGGTGACGGCGGCCTGCCAGTTCTTCGCGTTTTGGGTCTGTTCGCCGACGGGATAGGCCCACCGCAGCGGCACGACACCGTTGTTTCCTACGCCGCTTCCGCCTTGAAAGGCCGGAACGCCCGTCCGGCGCCAGTTATAATATCCTTCGTAACCCGAATTCTCAAAGCAGACGATATACTTCTGAAGCACGATCTGGTTGATGGCGGTTGCGGGTGTAGTGGACAACTGCACCGCGGGCTGTGCATAATAGGTATTCCAGTCGAAATTGTATTTATACGGCGCCACCTGGGTGACCGAATTGGCGCCTGGCGGCAGGAAGTAAGCCGTCTGGCTGGTCTGCGTGGTATTGATGCCATAGAAGGCCATGGAGGCTTGGATCCCCGCCTGATACCAGGTAGAAGCGCTCCCGCTGGCCCAGCCGCGTTCGATCGCTTCGGCGATATTGAAACACATTTCCTTGTACCCGACGAGCACGTCCGGGTCGCCGGTGAAATTGGAGTAGTAGCGATAGCGGCCGATATAGGAGTAATCTCCGGCGCTGGCGTTACTGTACATCTGACCCAGATCGAGGCCGGTACTTGCACCGACGAAGAAGGAATACTGTGCGGGAGAGTCGACGTTTGTAACCAATGCCCAGGCGGGGTCGCAGGTCATAAAGACACGCGGGTCACTGATCGTGGTCAGAGCGTTTACATACGTGTACGCCATATTGTAGCGGCCGGCGATCGAGCCGAAGTTGCTCGGGTTGAACGGATAGGTGCTATAGGTGTTGGTCCCACCCGGGTTATACACGAACTGCAGGTCGTCGGCCGGGCTGGCGAAGATCGGATACTTGGACGGGTTGCCGATGATATTGGCGAATTGCGCCGGGACACCCAGCGTAGCATCGGAAGACTGGGTGCTGAGGCTCACGAGCACACGCAGCCTAAAGCTGTTGACGGCCTTTTGCCAGTTGGTCAGGACACCGCTGTAGTAAATGTCCTGGGTAGGGGACAGCGAGTTGTCATTGGCGGCGATCAGCGTGGTCAGATCGTTATTGGCCGAATCCAGCTCGTTGAGGATATAGGCGAAGACCTGCTCCTGCGGCGTATAGGCCGGCGTGGTATTCAACGCACCCTCCAGTGCCCCTTGCAACGGAACATCGCCGTACAGGGAGGTCAGGTTGTAATAATAGTACGCTTTGACGAACCGGCCGATCGCTTCATAGGGGTTAACGGCTGCCGTGCCCCTTGTCGTTGCCTCTAATTCCATCTGTTTCTCATTCTGCATCACGAGGTAAGGGTCGAAGGAGGCATTGTTCGCCGCCCAGGAATAAATATTGTTCCCGTAGTAGTCGTAGTTCTGACAGTGGTACTGATTCCAGTCGCCCACATTTCCCCAGGAATTGATCCCGCCAAGCGAACCCTGGGGGCCGTTGCCGGACATATCGTTGAGGAGCGTACCCAGGATGAGTTGCGGCGGAACGCTGCTGGGTACATTAGGATTTGTCTGTTTGCTGTCAATCGTCTTGGAGCAGGAAGCCGCCGCCAGCGCGATCAGGATATAGAAGAGGTATTTTGACTTGTTCATATATTTTGGTTTTTTTGAGTTAGAAAGTCAGATTTAAGTTGAAACCAAAATTGCGCGTGGTCGGCGTCTGCAGACCGGGGTAGCTGCTGTTGGCAAACTGGCCCGGAGCGACGATATTTTGGGAATACTGATCCACGTCGAGGTCCTTGTAGCGGCTTGGGAAGAAATATAAAAGGTTTCTGCCCACAAAAGAAACCGACGCGTTCTGGATGAACGATCTGTTCACCCATTGCTGCGGCAGCGTATAGGTCAAGGTCACTTCCCGGAGTTTAGTGTATGTCTTGCTGATCATGTTGAGATCGGCGATCGAGGCCGCGTTGTACACAAAGGGCTGGACAAGACTCTTCGTAGTATTCGTTTGCTCGGTGAGCTGTTTCATATTCGTAATGGACCCGTTGATCGGATCGATTGCAATCGGCGCGCCGATGAGGTTAACCCCCGGACCGACATAGGCCGGGATATTTGCTTCATCGCTTGGCCGGGCCGCACCGATCGCGCCGGTGGCGGCTTCGATATGTCGGCCGCCCTGCAAGGTCTTTACCCGCACATAGTCCTCGATGACACCGCCGACCATCCCGTCGAACTGGAACCGGAGGGAAAAGCTCTTATAGCTGACCGTGTTGATCAGGCCCCATTGCCAGTCGGGATCTCCATGGCCGTAAATCCGGTTGGCGGCTGAACCCAGATCGGAATAGCGCAGGTAGATGCCCGAAGACGGGTCGATCACCAGTTTGCCGTCGGGCGTGCGGACAAAGCCGTCGCCATAGTTCAGGTCGACCCTCCTGCCGTTGAATTCCCAGTTATCCGGGTTGGAGTTGTTGACCCACTTCCGGATATAGGTAAAGAAATTGGCCGTGACCGTCCAGCTGAAACCCTTGGGATTGACAAATGGTTTGCCGGTCAGCACCGCTTCCCAACCGTCGTTGGTATAGACATCGCCGTTTGTCTCATTCGCGGAAAACCCGGATGAGGGTGAGGTGCCCTGGGCTACAATTAAGGTATTGCGATAGTGGTAATGCGTTACATCCAGACCGATCCGGTTGTTGACGAAGCGGATATCCGCACCAAATTCAGTCGCCTGTCTATCCGATGCAAAGATGGTAGGACTGACGGAAGTGGTTGCGTAGGTAGCGCTGGATTGTGCGCTGTAAGTGGGCGACAGCGTATATTGCGACTGCTGGAACGGATAGCCCGGGTTCGGGCCGTCATACGCGGAAGACCAGTTATAGCCATAGCCATTCGCAGCCGGGACATTGGCCAGGTTGGCAGCGAACAGGGGAGTGGTGCCGCCGTTCTTGCTTTCCGCGTAAGACGCCTTTAATTTCAGGAAGGAGATCGGACCAGGCATCCGGGTATAGTCGGAAATGACGGTGGCGAGGTTGAAGCTGGGATAGAAATAACCATTGGTATTGCTGGGCAACGTCGAGGACTTGTCTTCCCGGCCGGTAATACTGGCGGTTACATAGGACTTGTAGCCGAGGTCTACGGAATAATACGCACTAAGCGTCAGCATGGTCGCGTCAAAACTGGTCCCCTGCACCGGGTTCAGGGAGTTGCTGAAAGCATAGGTCCCCGGAACGTTCAGGTAGTTGGTACTTTCGTAGGAGGAGTTGAAGTTGAATTCCCGAACCGTGGCTCCCGCCAGGACGGAAAGGTCCAGGAACCCGGCAATTTCATTCCGGTGATAGCGGGCCTGCAGGTCCCAATTGCTTTCGAACTGCGACCTTCTGTCTTCGCGATAATCACCCTGGCGGAGCGGACGGCCGTAGACCCCCGCGGAGTAGGGCATCTTTTCCGAATTCGTCATATCATAAGCGGTCATGCTGGGCCTGAACTGGAAATCGAGGTTTTCGTTGACCTTGTAATTCAGCGACAGATAGCCATACTCATTGTTCTGGTAGTGACCACGCAGCCACTCATAAGACATGAAGTAGGGATTGTTGTACCGGTAATATTCTTCGTACAGCTGCTCAACCCCCTTGTGGCCGGGCTGCCAGTAGTTCCGCATGTCTTTCATCGCCCAGTCGGCGCCGCCCCAGATAATAATATTATAGATGATGCTGTTCGGGCCGTATTGAACGTCCGGGACATTGGGGCTGGCCTGGCGGCTGTAATTGAAATAGGTGGTTATGCTGAAATGTTGGTTGGGCCTGTGGACGAGGCTGATCGTCGCATTGGTATTGTTCAGCTCCGTATTGGGAACGATCCCGCGCTGATAGATATTGGCGAGGGAGGCGCGGAAATCGGTCTTTTCCGTCGATGAGGCGATGGAAATGCTGTTTGAAGAGAGCAGACCCGCCTGGATGAATTTCTTAAGGTTGTTTGTCCCTCTGGCGACAAAAGGGGTCGGCGCGACATGGCCTTTATAATTGCTGCCGTCCGCAAACGTCGTCGTATAGGTTTGGGTGGGATCGTAGACGCCGTCATATTGTGGCAGGAGCTGCCCTCTGAACTGCGGGCCCCAGACATCATAGTCATAGTCATTGATCCCGACACCGACCGCGCCGCTGCCAAAATAGGAGGATGGGCTGGAACCGCCGCCGCCAAAGGCATATTTGCCGTTGTCACCGGGTCCGTACAGGTCCTGGTATTTCGGCAGCGCGATAAACCCCTTGTTGATCTGGGTGCTGGTGTTGAGATTGACCGCCAGCCCGCGCTTGTCTTTGGTGCCCTTTTTGGTGCTGATGATGATGGCCCCGTTCTTCCCCTGGAAGCCATAGAGTGCGGCGGCATTCGGCCCTTTCAGTACGGTGAAAGTCTCGATATCGTCGGGGTTGACATTATACGTGTCGGAACTGATGGGAACGCCGTCGACCACGAAGAGGGGCCGGTCATCCGAGCCGTTCTCCCCGCGCATGATCACATCGGGGGCGTGGCCGATTTCCGAGTTGATGTTGATCTGGAGACCGGCGGCTTCTCCCTTCAGGGAGTTGACCGGGTCGGCTTCTCTCGCCGTCGTTAGCGTGGAGGCATCGACCGTCTGAATCGCGTAACCCAGCCGCTTGGCTTCTTTCCTGATCCCGGTTGCCGTCACCACCACCTGGCTTAGCTCACGGCTGTTGGTCCCTACGGAGATCACCAGCGTGTTGCCGGTCACTTCCTGCTCCATCCGCTCGATCCCGATACCGGAGATCACCAGCATATCTCCCACCTTGGCTTTGATGGCAAAGGCGCCGTCGATGCCGGTGGCGGTGCCGGTTTTGGTGCCTTTGATGGATACCGTAATTCCGGGAAGGGGCGATTGATCGATCTTCGAAAGAACCCGGCCTACAATGACCGACTGTGCGAAGGAGCCGAGCGGCAAAAGGAATACCGCCAGCAAGACTCCTGCAAGCAGGGGAATTTTCTTACTCATAAACAGGTGTTTGAAGTTGTATAAATACTGAGTGCGTAATCTCCCGGCGAAAGTAGAAGGCCAATGTGACGGGATTGTTAGCGCTGATTTAAGGAAACGTTAACAGTTTATAAAGGCTAAACCAATGTTAAGTCTTTGTAAATAATGGTAAGACCTTACGGGAGATCGCGGGCGGGACGCCGATAAGGATCGCGGGTGGGGGTGCCGATAAGGACCGCAGGTGGGGGCGCCGATCAGAAGAAATAGAAAACCAGGATCAACGCATCGCCGTCGCCGAGATTGCGGACCCGGTGTGGGGCGCGGCCGTCGAAGAACAGCGTATCGCCTTCATCCAGGATAATCGTCTCTTTCTCGATCTGGTATTCGAGCCTGCCCTTCAGCACGTATTTACATTCAAAGGCATCTGTGCGGATCATCTGTCGCCGGACGGCCTTTTTTTTCAATTCAAGCAATACGACGTCGGTTGCCTGGGAGGCGATGCTGCGGGTGAGAATGCGCTTGTAGGAAAAACCTTTGACGGGTTCCTTGCTGAAATGGCGTCCTTCGCCTTTCCGAACCAGGAGGATATGGTTCTTGGAATGACCATTCTGCATGCCTTCGAAAAAACTGGGCAGGTTCTCATCGAGGGATTGAATGATATTGAACAGGACGGGCAGCGAGGGAACCGTCCGGTTATTTTCGATCTGTGAGATAAGACCCTTGCTGACGCCGGCCTTCCGGGCAAGCTGCTCCAGCGTGACGTTCTTTTGCGTTCTTTTCGTCTTGATTTTGTCGCCGATCAGGAGGAGGAGCTCTTCATTCATTGTGGGGTGCTGTTTTTGCGGGGCCAGTTTTTGCGGGGCCGGTTTTTGCGGGGCCGGTTTTTGGCGGCTTCGCATCTGTGCGCGGCAAGGTACAGAAAAAATGGCGGGACGTTAACTGCGGCGAATTCGCCATAATTAGAATACTGGCAAAACAGAATGCTAATGGTCGCCCAGGTATCCGGCCAGTTCCTGGATATGATCGGTGTTTATGAAGTCTACCTGCAGTTGCATCAACTCATGCCAGGCCTGCGGAAAATCCGGCGCATCCCAAAAGCGGACGGGCTGGTGCAGGTCATGCGCCCAGGCGATTGCAGCCACGATGCGGCGCCTGTCCGCTGCCGGAATGCCACCCGTCCCATCCCAGTGCGTATAGGTCTGCAGATCGTCGCTCATCATGGTGATCCGCGACAGAGCAGCGGGAGTGTACTCGTGGAGGAGGATGCCGTCAAACGCGATGTACGGCGGATAAGATGCATACAATGAAGGATCGGGGCGGTTCCCGCTAATCACCCAGGTGAGGGAAGCTGTGGATGTCAGGTCAGGATATTTCCCGAGCAGCGCAACAAGTGCATCCAGCGCGGCAGTCGAATCGGCTTTTATGTCGATGAGGATTTGCAGCCGGCGATTGGTATCCCCATAAGGATGCCCATGGTGCTTCATGACCTGAGTCGCGAGCGGCTTCACATAGTATTCTTCGAGGGTGAGTCCCCGTTCAAGTTCCTTGCGGTCATGCGCCACCATCAACCGGCCGTCGACGAGGAAGATATCGGCTTCGATGCTGCCGAACTGCGCGTTGTATGCAGTCCAGAACGGGATGGGCTGTTCGTAGTCGTTATGGGAATGGGTGTTGGCGA
>DATMLR010000444.1:0-6125 GCA_035570015.1 Puia sp. | reverse complement strand
CGTCGTCTCGAACGACCGGAGCGCCATCTGATGCCCCGTCCGGGCCACGCGCCGCTGATGGCCCGCCGAATCAGCTGCACACGCGATCGTCTCTTCTGCGGTCACATGATCGAACCCATAGGTATTCAAGATGCTCAAATCCTTCAAGGTAATATCGCTGCCCCGCAAATTCAGCGTCGCCACCCCCCAGTCATCAGGATGATCACAGCGCCACGCATCCCGCGCCAGCGACCAACTGATGATCGTCTGCTCCTTATCCTCACCTTCCAATATCAGATTGCTCCTTTCGATAAAAACCTTTTCGTGATATAACCCCTTGCGTATAAAGATCACCCGCGGCGCAGTCGCACTATCCGGCAGACTGTTGACCGCCTCCTGGATCGTCCTGAAATCCCCATGACCCGCCGCATCTACCACGATTCGCGCCTGCTGCGCCTCCGCCCGCAACCCCGGCAACCCCACCAATCCCAGCAATCCGAAAAATAACCCGTATAATAATCTTCGCATCCTCATCGAAATGACACAATTTTTTTCTCGCTCCGGCTCTCGTACGCCTTCTCGATCACCCGGATGATCCTTACCGCCTCCTCCGCCGTTACCGGCAACGGCCGGTCATGACGGATGGCTTCATAAACCCCGGTAAAGAAATCCATATAATTCCCCCGCTCACTGGGAACATATTCCCGGACAACCCTTCCATCGATCTCGGTATGCAGCAGTCCCCGCTCCGCCTCCGGCTCGACACCCCAGTCCGGCCCAACCGGCATCTCCCCCGCCAGCAGGTGCCGCTCCTGCACATCGGTCCGCGATTTGAGGAAGGTTCCCAGATGCCCGTTGACATCATAGGAAGGGACCGGCTCCCGCACCAGGTAACTAGATTTGATCCGAACCCGCAATCCCGGATAATACAGCAACACCTCCATATAATCATCTACCTGCGAATTATCCCGGATAATGAACAGATCGGCAAACACAAAGTCCGGATCACCGAACAATTGCAATGCCTGATCGATCAGGTGCGACCCCAGGTCATACAGCAGCCCCCGACCAGGCCCCGGCGTCTCTTTATGCACCTTAGGACTTAACGCCGGCGTATACCGGTCATAGTGGAACTCCGCCTCCACGATCTTCCCCAACACCCCTGAATCCACGATCCGCTTGACCGTCCGGTAGTCACTGTCAAAGCGGCGGCTTTGGAATGCCGTCAATTTCTTTCCCACTTGCTTCGCCAGCGCGATCAATTCCAGGCCTTCCGCTTCCGTCACGGTGAAGGGCTTCTCCAGAATCACATGCTTCCCGGCCAGCAAAGCCTGCCGCGCATAGTCAAAATGCGTATAGTTCGGCGTATTCACGATTACCAGCTCAACTGCCGCATCTGCGAGCAATTCCTCCAGCGTCCGGAAAACCCGAACTCCGGGATAGATGGCCGAAGCCAGGTTCTTCTCCCTTTCCCATACAGAATAGAACTGAAATTGCGGGCTCACGTGCAAAAAAGGAGCATGGAACACACGCCCCGACATTCCGAACGAACATATCGCCGTGTTAACAGGTGTCATATCGATCAATTTAATTCCAGGGTCTTTGCCACGGCGCCAAATTGGAACGCCGCGTTGCGGACTGCCTTCGAAGCGTCAGTATCCCTGACCCGGATAGCCGAACACTTGTCCCCGTTGATGCTGAATAGCAACGCAGCACCCGGGTTATAGCCGATATGGTCGAACATAAGCTGACTACTGTTCTCCACATATATGACCGGATCCGATTCCCTTGTCACCAGCCGGATATCCTTTAGATGCACCCGCTGCGCCTCTGCCAGCTCGGCGCCTTTAGCAGCTTTTAGCACCATATTCTCCAGATAGATATCCCTGATGTTCATCTCCGGCAGTCCGCGCACAAAGATACCTTCTTCGGCGCCATCACACACCACGCTACTGATATGAATATCCCTGATTTGCGGAGTGGCCTCCGTTACCGGCGGTATCGAATCTTTCGCTCTTCCCGCATAAATCTCCGCAATGGACGGGGGTTTAGCGAAATAATACATATCCAGGAAAATGGCCTGATGGACGATATTCCGCATCGAGATATTCTTCACAAAAATTTTCTCCACGACTCCCCCCCTCCCCCGGACCGTTTTGAATCGCAACCCGATATCCGTACCGATAAAGGAACAGTCGGAGACAAAGATATTCCGTGCGCCTCCCGACATCTCGCTCCCTACCACAAATCCACCGTGAGCCCGGTACACGATATTATTCCGGACGATCATATTTTCAGTCGGCCGTCCTCTCCGGCGCCCATCCGCATCGCGGCCCGATTTCACGCAGATCCCGTCATCCCCGGCGTCGAATGTGCTGTTCTCTATCAGTACATTCCGGCAGGATTCCACATCGATCCCATCGCCGTTGGCCGCCCACCAGGGATTGCGCACATGCACGTCATGAACGGTGAGGTCCTCACACAGCAAGGTATGCAGACACCAGGCCGGAGAATTCTGAAAGCTTGGGCCGTCCAGGAGCACCCTCTTGCAATTCGTCAGGACTAACAGATTCGGTCGCAGGAAGTCCTTGATATCGGCAAAATCATTCGCCGTCATCCCCGGCTTCAGCACGCCGGCATCCTTTGTCCGGTAACCTTTCATTGACTGAGCCGATGGGAACCACATTTTCCCGTCTTCCGACACAACGCCGCCTGATGCAAGCTTCGCCAGCCATTCCGTTTCCGTCAACCGGTCTTTTGCGATCCAGCGCCAGCCATCCCCATTCCCGTCAATGATCCCCGTCCCCGTGATGGCCACGTCTTCCAGGTCCGTACCCGATAGCGGCGACTGACATTTCGCCGCCGGATGCCCTTCATAGTTACCAATGACGATCGGATATTGTGTATGGTCGTTCGTGAATTGCAGGATCGCCGCCCGCGCGACATACAGATTAACATGCGACCGCAGGACGATCGGCCCCGTCATCCATAGCCCCTGCGGCACTACCACGACGCCGCCACCCTTCCGGCTGCAATCTTCAATGGCCGAATTGATCGCCGCCGTATTCAGCGTGATCCCGTCCGGTATGGCCCCATACGCAGTAATGACAAAACTGTCCTTCTCAAATGACGGCCGCGTAATAACCGGCAGATGATCCCAGGAATAATCCTGTGCGTCTACTGTCACCACCCCAAATGAAAAAATCAGAGCCTTAACACAAATAAACCGCGCTATCAGACATTTAATATCCATAGTCCTGGATCAGGTTGTAATCCGCGTCGATCGCCGCCTGCGGTATCGGAAGCAGCTCGCTGTGATTCGCCTTGAAGTCGAATGCAAATCCGTTCGACGACCCCGACGAGCTCAAGACACCTGCGACCTTGGACGTTACCCAGGCTACTTTGGAAAAACCGGAAATGGAAGACACCGTCCGCGGTACATAAAAGGATATCCCCCACTGTACTTCATTCGTGATCGTTGATCCGGTAGTATTGAAGAATTCCGAGTCGGGCAAATTTGCAAAATTCACCGTATCGAACGCATAGTTGCCGACAAAGGTCCCGTTTCGGGCCGCAAGATTGGTCAGGTTCGTCTTCGCATCGGCGAGCCTCGTCCCCAGCAGATTCCAGCGGATCAGGTCGAATTTCCTCACTCCCTCCCCGCCGAATTCAAGCGACCGCTCCTTGACGATGGCATTGAAGAAATCGGAGTAATCGGTCGGCGTCGGCGGGATCAGGCTGGCATTCCCCCCATGCCCCCTGGTCTGGACCTGCTGCAGCGCGGTAATATCGGCGGCGCTGGGTCCCTGGTTGATCTCATTATCCGCTTCAGCGAACATCAGCAGCACATCCGAAAACCGGATGATCGGCCAGTCCACCCCATAATACTGACCCGTGGACGTCAACTCTGTCGGACTGGAGAGCCAGTCCCGCCGGAACTTGGCTTCGGCGATCGTCGTGATCGGATGACCCGTCAGCGTGGTCAGATTGGAATTCACTTCATAAGGGCCGCAGGTCACGTCGCGCCGTTTATCGGTGGAATCAAAAAGATAGAAATACGTCGGCAGCACCCCGATAGCCGCATTGCCGGTGACCGATGCATCCACCTTTACCCCGTCATAATAGCCCAGCTTACTATCATTCGTCCCCTGTCCGCCGGTCATTCCCACCTCGAAGAGGACCTCACCATTCGGCTCGATCGTATGCGCATCCATCGCGTTCTTGAACACTGCCTGGAAGGATGCATTCAGCGTATGCTGGTCCGGCCGCGCCATGATAGCCTGGCACTCACTGAGCGCAATTTTATAATAATTAAGATAATCCGCCGGCCTTGCCATCGTCTGTCCGTACATGCTGGATGCCCTCCGCAGCGAATACCCGCCGCGATTCAAGGCGATCCGCGCCCGCAAACCCCTCACTGCACCCTGTGTGATCCGCTGATCGAGCGCATCCCCCAACGCGGTCACTTCGGTTCGCCAGGGCACAATATTTTCCGCGATCGCGAGGTCGTTTAACAAATGATCGTAGATCGAATCCCGGTCTGTCTTCGCGAGAAAGAGACTGTCCGCTACCGATGACGGCACCCACTGCGCCGGCACATCCCCCCAGTTGCGGATCAGCTCGAAGTAGAACTGTGCCCGCAGCGTAAGCGCCTCCCCATAGAGCCGCTGCAATTCCCCGGTCTGCTGCGCATTTCCCTGTGTATACAACGGCATCTTCGGCAGATTGTAGATGCAGATGTTCGCACGCTCGATCCCCTGATAGAGCTGAACCCACGGCGAATACAGCTGCGCATTGCCGGCCGTCGCATTATAGTGCGCAATATCCCCGCGGTCATTATCTCCCAGCTGGTGCATCCCGATCATCTCGTCGTTGTCATATGGAT
Source organism: Puia sp. (assembly GCA_035570015.1). Taxonomy (GTDB): domain Bacteria; phylum Bacteroidota; class Bacteroidia; order Chitinophagales; family Chitinophagaceae; genus Puia. The sequence continues at coordinate 1,261 of DATMLR010000444.1, read as the reverse complement.
AGTACATGCTGATCCGGATCCCATAACCCTGGTCCCCCTCCAGGTCCGCATAGACTGAGAACACCGCTTTCTGCGCGTTCTGCACATTGCTGAATACATATGCAGTATTGAACGAAGACTGCGCCGAAGGTTCGAGGTACTTTTTACAGGAATTGACCGCAGCCGCCACCCCGGTCATGAGGACGAACAGAAACAGGCGGCTAAAAAACTTGTATTGCATATAGCGATAATTTATTGGTCTTATTATTGGTCTTAGAATGCGATATTCACCCCGCCGATATAAGTACGGGCGCGGGGATAAGCCGAATAGTCGACACCGGGGGTCACCGGTGTGCCCGTCCGTGTATTGACCTCCGGATCATATCCGCTGTAATGCGTAAAGACCCATACGTTGTTCACCGTCGCATAGATACGGAATCGCGTCATCCGCATTTTCCTCACCACGCTCATCGGGAGGCTATACCCGAGCGTGACATTGTTGATCCGGATAAAGCTGCCGTCCTCTACCGCCCAGGAGTTGGACGCAAACGTGGTCGAGCTCGAGCCCACGAGCGGGATCCATGTTTTAGCGCCTTTATTCAACGCATTCAACGAATCCGGCGTAGCCCCGACAACCTGGCCGCCCACGATCGACTCGTAGACATTCCCGTTCGCATCCACCGTATGCCAGCGGCTTTTTTCGAACCCTAACAGGTTAGCTCCCGGAGTATACCCGCTCGAGAATTCAAGCTTGTTGTCATTATAGATCTTATTTCCGTACTGGAAGTTGATAAAGACGCTACAATCGAAGCTTTTCCAAAAGAACTGCTGAGAGATCCCGCCAAAGAATTTCGGCTGCGCACTACCGATGATCGTCCGGTCATTGGCCGTGATCAGCGTATCGCCGTTCAGCCCTCTGTACTTAATGGATCCCGGCATCGGCGTGCTTGCCGTGATATTGGCGTCATCGACCGTCCCGGGCTTCAGCGTATACACCCTGGTCTCCGGATTGTAATTGAAATCATTCGTGTTATAATATCCTTCATTGATATATCCGTACATGGCGCCGACCGGCTGCCCCTTCTGTACGATGTAGTCCGACGGATTAGCCGACCCGGCCCAGCCGCTGTTCGCCAGGTAATTGGTCTGCTGACCGCCGAGACTGAGGATCTTGTTTCGGTTGAATGAAATATTGAAACTGCCCGTCCATCGGAAGGAATGATGCTGCATGATCGTTGCACCCGCCTGGAACTCCAGTCCCTTGTTTTGTGTGGAACCTACA
>DATMLR010000443.1:0-5451 GCA_035570015.1 Puia sp. | reverse complement strand
TGTATTACGCATCAGCCGCAGATTGCAGGGAAAGGCGATGCGCATTATTTTGTCTATAAGGAGGTAAAAGGGGAGGCGATCAAGACCAGGATCCGGTTGTTGGGGCAGGAAGAGCGGATCACGGCGATCGCGCGGATGTTGAGCGGGGAGAAACCGACTGCTGCGGCGCTGGAGAATGCGCGGGAAATGGTGATGTCATGAAGTTACGTGCGTTGTTGATATTGCTGGCGCTGATGGTGGCCATTGTGCCGGTGTACTATCTCAATAGATGGATGACGGTGGTAATGAAGCCGAGGGAAAGTGTCGGAAGGCTTTTTCTTTTTATACTTGCAAATTTCGTACTGATCGTCGTTTATACGGTTCTGGTGGTGGGACTGATCATTAGGATTTTTCCGGTTCGATAGACTATATTTGCGCAAATTCAATTTATGGCATACAACCTGCTTAAAGGGAAAAAAGGGATCATATTCGGGGCCTTGGATGAGCGGTCGATCGCATGGCGGACGGCGTTGAAGTGTCACGAGGAGGGAGCTGAGCTGGTGTTGACGAATGCGCCGGTGGCGCTGCGGATGGGCGAAATCAATAAGCTGGCGGAGGCGGTGAAGGCGCCGGTGATCGGTGCAGATGTGACGAATATGGATGATCTGAAGAAACTGTTTGAGGAGTCTATGAAACATTTTGGTGGCGGGATCGACTTCATCCTGCATTCGATCGGGATGAGCCTGAATGTACGGAAGGGGAAGAGCTATACGGAGATCGATTATGAATGGAATAAGAAGACTTTGGATATTTCGGCGATGTCTTTGCATCGGGTGTTGAGGACTGCCTGGGATCTGGACGCGTTGAATGAGGGGGCGAGTGTGGTTGCACTTACGTACATTGCGGCGCAGCGGGTTTTCCCGGACTATAATGAGATGGCGGATGCGAAGGCCCTGTTGGAGAGTGTGACGCGGAGTTTCGGTTACTATTATGGAGTTAAGAAGAAAGTGCGGGTGAATACGGTATCGCAGTCGCCTACGCGGACGACGGCGGGCAGCGGGGTGAAGGGTTTTGATGGATTTATCACGTATGCGGAGAAGATGAGCCCGTTGGGGAATGCTTCATCGGATGAATGTGCGGGGTATTGTGCGGTCTTGTTCAGTGATCTGACGAAGATGGTGACGATGCAGAATCTCTTCCATGATGGGGGATTCTCGTTTACTGGTGTTACGGAGGCGGTAATCGATCAGATGGAGAAGTAGGGGCTCGAGGCGGGTCGGTTTCGGGGGCGGGGGAGGTTTTGTTTAATGCGTAAGTGACTGATTAGTACTCGTCTTCGTTAAAAAAGAAATCTTCCTGAGAAGGGTAGTCGGGCCAGATGTCGTCGATGCCTTCATAGATCTCGCCTTCGTCTTCGAGTTCCTGCAAGTTCTCGACCACTTCGATCGGGGCACCGGAGCGAATAGCGTAATCGATCAGTTCATCTTTGGTAGCCGGCCAGGGGGCGTCTTCAAGGTAGCTGGCTAGTTCGAGGGTCCAGAACATCTGTACAATTTTCCGCAAAAGTAATTTTTAAAACGAAACCACCAAATAACAGTTAAAATTTAACTCGATTTTGATATGCTAAGCGCCAGGGGGATACAAAAATATTACGGCAATTTATGGGTATTGAAGGGGGTGGATGTTGACATTAAGAAAGGGGAGATTGTTAGTATTGTCGGGCCTTCGGGGTGCGGGAAGAGCACGCTGCTGCATATCATCGGGACGCTGGATGAGGCGATGGAAGGGAGGATCGTTTTGCAGGAGAAGGCGATCCATAAGCTGAAGGGGGAGGCGCTGGCGGTATTCCGTAACCGGCATATCGGATTTGTATTCCAGTTCCATCATTTACTTCCGGAATTCACTGCGTTGGAGAATGTGTGCATACCCGGATGGATTGCGGGTTTCCGCAAGAAGGACGTAGAGCAGTGGGCGCTCGAGTTGTTGCAGGACCTGGGGGTTGGGCATCGGGTGGAGAACAAGCCGGGGGAGTTGTCGGGCGGGGAGCAGCAGCGGGTGGCGGTGGCAAGGGCGTTGATCAATCAACCGGACATTGTCTTTGCGGATGAGCCGACGGGTAATTTGGATACCGCGAATGCAAAGGAGCTTCATCGATTATTCTTTGATCTCCGGAAGCAGTTCAAACAAACTTTTCTGATCGTGACGCATAATGAGGAGCTGGCGACGATGAGCGACCGGGTATTGCATATGAAAGACGGGCGGATCGTGCAGGCTTAGTTGCGCGGCCGCCAGGGGATCTCGGGGACGAAGAGGCTATGGCCAGTATAGCGGGCGAGTATGAAGAGATAATCGCTGAGGCGGTTGAGGTACTGAAGTATGAGGGGCTCGACGAGCAGTTGTTCTTCCTGCAAACGGACGCAGGCCCGTTCGGCGCGGCGGCAGACGCAGCGGGTGACATGGGCCGTGGATACGGCGACGTGACCGCCGGGTAGGACAAAAGATTTCATCGGGGGCAGCTCGGTTGTCATGCGGTCGATCTCACTTTCCAATAACAGGATGTCTTCTTCTTTCAGATCAGGGATCTTTAGCCGCGGTTCTTTGCCGGGATCGCAGGCGAGCGACGAGCCGATCGTGAACAGGCGATCCTGGATCTCGTTGAGGAGGGGGGTGACGGTGCCGGCGGCATTGAGGTGGTCGTTAAGCAGTCCGATAAAAGAGTTCAGTTCGTCGACGGTGCCGTAGGCTTCGATGCGGAGATGGCTTTTTGGAACCTTGGTCCCACCAATGAGACTGGTAGTGCCTTTGTCGCCTGTTTTGGTATAGATTTTAGCGGACATAGTTTTTGGTTATACCAGCGCGGATCGGGGGCTGCGGAGGCGGTCGCTTTCGATAATACCGTCGCGGAGGCGGACGATCCGATGGGCGTAGTTGGCGATATCTTCTTCGTGTGTGACGAGGACGACGGTATTGCCTCCGGCCTGGATGGCCGTGAAGATATCCATGATCTCGATGGAGGTTTTGCTATCGAGGTTACCGGTCGGCTCATCGGCCAGGATGAGGGAGGGATTGTTGATGAGGGCTCTGGCGATGGCAACGCGCTGGGCCTGGCCACCGGAAAGTTCGTTTGGCTTATGGTGGCTACGATCGGCCAGGCTTACCTTTTCCAGCACGGACATTGCCCGCTCGATGCGTTGGCGGCGCGGGACGCCGGCATAGACCAGGGGAAGCGCGACGTTCTCGACAGCTGTGAGCCGGGGCAGCAGGTTAAATTGCTGAAAGACAAAGCCGATCTCGATATTGCGAACGTCGGCGAGGTCGTCATCGGACATTTTGCTGACGTCCTGGCCATTAAGGATATAGGCGCCGTCGGTCGGGGTATCGAGGCAGCCGAGGATGTTCATCAGCGTACTCTTACCCGATCCGGAGGGCCCCATCAGTGCCACGTATTCGTTCTTTAAGATCTTTAGGGAAACACCTTTGAGGACGGGAAGGGCCTGTTTGCCCATGAAATAGCTTTTATGGATATCTTCCAACTGGATGATGGGTTGGCCAGGTTCAGGATTGCGGACAAGGTCAGCTAAATTGGAGACGATTTTGACACTCATGATTTGCGTATGACTTTCGGTACTTTAAAATAAGTGCCGTCGGTAGCCGGGGCATTGGACAGGGCGGCGGTGCGGCTTACGGAACCGCCAGGGATATCATCGCGCAGGACATCGGTCTCCGGGCTCATGTGCAGCAGGGGTTCGACACCGGTGGTATCCAACTCGCCGAGTTTTTCCACGAAGCCGATCATCCGCTGCAAGTCCTTTCGGATCTCTTCTTTTTCCGTGGCGCTGAATTCCAGCCGGGCGAGATTGGACAGGTTGTCTATCAATTCGTCGGTTACTTCCATGCGGGTGCTTTGGGACAAAAATAGCTATCTTCGCGCTTCTTATGACAAAAAAGGGCGAAATCGTTATGAGCGGCATCCGGCCCACTGGGTTCCTGCACCTGGGGAATTATTTCGGGGCTGTGCGCAACTATGTAAAGATGCAGGAGATCTATACCTGTTTCTTCATGGTAGCGGACTGGCATGCTTTGACGACCCTAACGGAAACGAAGGAGCTAAAGGGGCATGTCCGGCGGGTGATGGCTGAGAATATCGCGTGCGGCCTCGACCCGGATAGGGCGGCGTTCTATTGCCAGAGTCATGTACCGGAGACCGCCGAGCTGTATCTTTTGTTGAATATGCTGGCGTATAAAGGAGAATTGGAGAAAACTCCTACTTTTAAGGATAAGGTCCGGCTGCAGCCGAATAATGTGAACGCGGGCCTGTTGACTTATCCGGTGTTGCAGGCGGCGGACATTCTGCTCCAGCGGGCGAAACTGGTTCCGGTGGGAAAAGATCAGGAGCAGCACCTGGAGGCTGCGCGAAACCTTGCTAACCGGTTCAACAGCCGCTACGGAGAAATATTCCCGGAGCCGTATGCGTTTAATTTCGGGGAGGCATTGGCCAGGGTGCCCAGTCTGGATGGGTCGGGGGGGAAAATGAGCAAGTCGGAGAATCAAAATGCAACTTTGTATCTGGCGGATAGTGATGAGGATATACGTCGGAAGATTACGAAGGCGAAGACGGACAGCGGTGGACAGGGGGGCGAAAAGTCGGAGGCCATTCAAAATTTATTCACGCTGCTGGAACTGGTTGCACCCTTAGACGTTGTACGGAAATTTGAGGAGAATTATGAGGCGGGGACTATCCGTTATGGAGATCTGAAGAATGAACTGGCAGAGGGAATGGTGGCTTTTATAGCTCCGATCCGGGAGAAGGCGGAGGCGATCCGGAATGACGTTCCGTATCTGCGGCGGGTCATGGAGCAGGGCGCCGACAAGGCAAGGGCGAGCGCGCAGGAGACGATGAAGCTGGTGCGGGAGGCGATCGGGTTGAACTATTACTAGTAGACTAATTGCGAAACCGGGCGAAGCCCAACCGAAAAATACCATGTCAAAGAAGAAAATCAAACATATCGCTGTAGCCGGGAATATCGGGGCCGGCAAGACGACGTTGACGGAAATGTTGAGCAAGCATTACCGGTGGATACCCCAGTTCGAAGATGTCGACCATAACCCTTATCTGAATGACTTCTATGAGGACATGCCGCGCTGGAGCTTCAACCTCCAGATCTTCTTCCTCAATACGCGGTTGAATCAGCTTTTGGAGGTCCATTCAGGAACGGAGACGGTGATCCAGGACCGGACGATCTATGAGGATGCGCATATTTTTGCGCCCAACCTGCATGAGATGGGGTTGATGAGCAAGCGGGACTACAACAATTATTTTCAGTTTTTTCAGACGCTGAAGCGGATGGTGCAGCCGCCGGACCTGCTGATCTATTTGCAGGCCAGTGTGCCGACGCTGGTGGCGCAGATCCAGAAGCGGGGGCGGGAGTATGAGGAGAATATCCGGCTGGACTATCTGAAACGGCTGAACGA
>DATMLR010000442.1:0-6575 GCA_035570015.1 Puia sp. | reverse complement strand
ATTTCCTTCAAACGTGACATTATTGAGTGTGAGGCTGCCGGTGATCCCGAAGGTGCCGGTCCCTAAGGGGCTGGCAAATACAATTGTCGAATTGTTGGTGGTGACGTCGATCGTTCCGGCCGTATAGACCCAATTGTTTCTTACGGTGAGCAGCGCCGGAAATTGGAGGGTACCCCCGGTTTTGTTGATGGTGATAGCAGGCAGGGAGCTTTCGTTGACGGGCAATGCACTGGTAATGGTCTGGTTGCCCGACCCGGTAAACGCGAGCACGGCGGTACCCCCGCCGCCGGTTGACGTATTCGTGAGGGTAAGATTGCCGTTGAGATCGATAGTCCCTGTAGCCAGGATGATGTTACTCGTTCCGGTGAGGGACATATTGCCGTTGGCCGTTAGTATAGTTCCGGCAGCAATGGTAAAGGTCCAGTTATTGCTTCCTTCAAAGCTGATGTTGTTCAACGTATGGGTCCCGGTGATGGTGAGCGTATTGTCAAATGTGACGGTAGAGCTGTTGGTGGTTACGTCGAGCGTACCGGCCGTATAAGTCCAGTTACCCGCCACCGTGAGCATGGATGGGAATTGAACCGTCCCACCCGTCGAATTGATGATCACGTTTGGCAAGGTACTCTCGTTCACCGGCAAGGCGGAAGTGATCGCCTGGCTGGCAGCGCCATCGAGAAGGATGGTGGCAGACCCGCCGTCCCCGGCCGCGGTGTTGGTCAGGGAAATATTGCCCGACACGGCAAGGGTGCCTGTGTTGATTGTGTAGTTGGATGCCCCTGTCAGGCTGAGCAAATTGACCACGCCGATATTCCCAGCGGATGAAAGGGTAGTGGTATGGCCGGTCCCGACAAATTCAAGGGTATAGAAAACAGGACTTGTTCCCGAGATCGTCTGCGCAGCCGGGCTGTTAAATTGTACCTCCCCGTTGTTATGCGCGAAACTTCCTCCCGTGAAGGCCGCACTGCCTTGAAGCTCGAGGATCGCCGTGGTTGATTTAAATGTGGTTGCTGAAAGGGTGAATGCGCCCGTGATCGTGATATTAGCCGATCCCCCGGTAAATGTACCACCGCCGAAGGAAGCGGCCCCGGATACGGCAATGGTATTGGCTCCCTGGCTGATAGTCGCTGTATATCCGGAGCTGATGGTGATTGAAGCTACGCTGACGGCGACGTCAATCGTACAGTTGCCGTTGTCAAGAAAGAGCGGGCTGGCCCCGCCGTCAAAAAAGACATTGTCACCCGCGCCGGGTACCGACTGTCCCCCCAAACCGCCCGAACTGGCGGACCAATTCGCCGTGTTGCTCCAGTTGCCCGGAAGGATGGCGGCGACCCAATAGCGGTTGGCCGCGTGAAGGCTTTGCGAACAGGAAATAAGGATAGCTGCACAGAACCATGCCCGGAGGTTTTTCATCGCAATTGGGTTTTAATTGACCCTTTAGGGGTTAAGGTAAAGATCAACGAATAATCCACCCGAATCGGGGATTATTCCTGTAGGATTGACATTTTTGATGGGAAAACTTAGCGGGGCTTAGGGCTAAACACTTAAACTGTACGAACTACTACCGCACCGGCGTATCGCTGCCATAGCCATCCTTGCCATGCCACCAGGCGGCGGCCTGCCCTGCCAGCCAAAGATAGTAGTCGCTACCCAGATCGCTGTCGGTACCGGTAAAGCTACTGCCGTCATTCAAAGGAAGATGATCGGCGGTATTGCATTTGAAGATCGCCGTACCTTCGTTCATTTCATCGAACATCGCGATGTAGAGCATGGCGGCGCCCGCTTTTCTCGCTCCGGCCACTTGTTGCCAGAAGAAATGGCCACGGTCCCGCGGGATAGTGGTGGCTTGTGGACCGTTCATGTTCTTCCATGAGAATCCCGGAAAGGCCAGCGGGGCATAGTCCACCCCATTGGCACGGCACCACGCCAGGTCATCCGCCAGGAGGCCGCTGAAAACGGGGTAGCTGTTCTCGGTGTACCTGCCGACGAACCAGGGCGCTACGATGTCGCATTTGCGGATCAACCGGTGGAGGGTCGGGTCGGGAAGGCAGTCGCGGTCCAGGGTTCGCCAATAAGTGGGAACACCTAACATGACGCTGAACCCCCGTTCCTTTATCCCGTCGACGAGGGTCTCTGCTTCCGGAAAACTATAGCGGCGGTGATCGTTGAAGCCGACTCCCCAGACAACTACAAGGGGTTTTCCGTGATGATGCAGGTAGATGGGTGACCGCGTTCCGTGAAACAGATCGTATTTTGCGGTAAGCTCGTCAAGGTCTCCCAGGACTAGTTGTTCCTCGCCCGGCTGCATCCCGCTAAGGTCGTACATGATGCAAACGGCGCGGTCATAACGCGTGGCGGCCGTCATAGCATTGTCCAGCACGGTATTGAAATGTCGTTTCCCGCCGGGATTGCGGATTTCGGCCACAAAACGTTGGAGAAATGCCCCGTCGATGCCGTAGTCTTTCATCCATTTGAAGTGCAGATCTACCGTGGAGCTGTCATAGGAACTGAATACAGTCGCTGTCTCTCCATCAGCGTAGTGAAACGGGGTGGGATAGGCCTTCGGGTATTCCCGGGTATCCGGCCAGAAATCGATCTCGCAGCTGCCGGGAGCGAATACTCCCCGGTGTTCGTAATGATGCCAATGGCGGCCGGCGCTGTCGCCGGGTGTATTGAACCAACCCTGGTATCCTGCCATGACAAGGCCGGTATAGGATGGGTAACGGACGTTCGTGGCGGCCGGGCCCGCAGGGCCCGGCCCTGTAGCAGTGGGAATGACTTTCTGGATGGTGCCGTCAGGATTGTAGTACAGTCTGTCAACGCAGATACTGCGTAGCCAATCGAAATGAGAGAGGGCGCTGGTATGATAGAATGCATACCATTGTCCTTTATATTCCACGATCGAACCATGGTTAGTATAGCTGTCCGTGGGATCCATAAAGATGCCTCTATATGTCCACGGCCCCATTGGGTTGTTGCTGGTGGCATATCGCATTCGGTTATGAAGACCGGCGGAATCGTGGTTATCCGAATAGGAAAGATAATAAATGCCGTTGCGTTTGTGAACCCAGGAAGCCTCGTGGAAGCCCTCCAGGCCAAGCATCGGCTGCATCTCGCCGTCGATTTCCATCATATTATCCTTCAGCTTCCCGCCCTCACAGTGGCCGCCGCCGCCATAGTAGAGATAGGCCTGCCCGTCATCGTCGACGAATACGCAGGGATCGATCATGGATTTCAATCCTTTGATGTATCCCTGAACCTTAAAGTGCGCGGCGGGCTCCTTGCTGATAGCGACGCCGATTTTCCAGGTATTGTTCCATTCCTTGCCACTGCCGGTAGGATGGGGGAAATACAAATAATAGGTCCCGTTCTTATAGGCACAGTCCGGCGCCCACATAAACCCTCCCTCCGGCCGGCCCCAGGGCACCTCGCTCGCTTCAAGGATCTGGCCATGATCCTTCCAGTGGACCATATCATCGGTCGAATAGACATGGTATTTGTCCATCAGGTCGCAGCCCCGAGGCGGGGCAACGTCATGGGAAGGATATACATAGAGCCGCCCATCCTTCCAAACGTGAGCTGAAGGGTCCGCCGTATACATGTCGGTAACGAACGGGTTCTGCGCCTGCACACACAAGGATAACAGCAAGCTACAGCAGAGGGAAACCGGTTTTTGCATTTTTCGGGTTTATTATTGGCGATGGTATTCTTAGTGCGAAGAAAAGGTTAGAACATTAACCGGCACACTAATAGAATATTAACAGTGGCATTAACCCAAAAAATAGTACAAATTTTAATTGCTGGAAAGATAATCTCTTAGCGGCGCAGGATAAAGAACATTGCCATCAAGTAAGGCAGTAATGATAGGGGGTCTACTCATTAGAATACCCCAAGTTGAGCTCTTGCGCTTGTTGGGTAAGGAAATTCAGTTGCTTTCTCCGGATAGATTTCATTTTCTTTTGATAGGCCACCAAATCACTTGTCTTGATCCGCCGGTGAGTTCCTACTTTGGAAAAAGGAATTTCCCCGTTCTCGAGCAAACGTACAATATAAGGTCTGGATACCTCCAAAAACTCCGCGGCTTCCTGGGTTCCTATGGAAGTGTCAGATAAAATAAGTGCCATTGATTTGCCAGCTGCCATATTGGATAGGATGGTGTTTAACAGGCTAACAGCCCTCCTGGGTAAACGTATCGTCTCATGGCTATCCTCAAGCGTGATTTCGATGGATTTTTCGCTCAAGTTAAACTTCCGAGATGCTTTTCTTAACTGATCGACAGAAGTCTTGGCGATGCGTTGATCTTCCCGGGTTGTTTTTTCCAGTAAGGCTTCCATCTTATTGATTTTTACGCTGTAAAGTTAAGCAAACGAAATATACGAAACAAGAGTTGAATTACCCTTACCGACGATTTGTAAAGAAACGGAGACGAGGAGGATTTATCGAATACTAAATCGTTATAACTTTCTACTATATTCTAACCAGGAAGATAAAACCGATAGGGGGTAGAGTATCACAAAGCCGCCAAAGGGAACAATAAATCCAGGGTAATCAAACAGGCTTAGCGGGAAAATGGTGGCGAACCGGAAGGGCATGCAGCCGTTATCTGTGGTGCTCGATGAATTCAGTACGATCATCGTTCATACCATCGACAAATCCATCGCCACCGGTCGGTCCAACAAAATGGCTATTACCCTTTGTGTCCAGGACGGCAGCCAGCTCCGCCTGGCCTACGGGAAGGAGTTCGCCGACGTCATCCTCCATACCTCCGGAAATATCCTGTCCGGCCAGGTCACCGGCGAGACCGCCAGGCAGTTATCCGACCGGTTTGGAAAGACCATGCAGGACCGCGAAAGCATCACCTACACATCATCCGATACGAACATAACGCAATCCCAGCAGCTGGAGTACTCGATCCCCGTTTCCCGAATAGCATCCCTCTCATCCGGCGAGTTTGTAGGCATGGTCGCTGACAGCCCCGAACAACCCATTGAGCTAAAGACTTTTTGTTGCCGGATGGTCAACGACCCGACCGCCTTGCAAAAGGAGGAAGCAAACTATGAAGAATTACCGGTTGTCCGCGAAGTTACCCAGGACATCCTCCTCGAGAATTTTCAGCAGATCCGGGACGACATCACCCGACTGATCCGGGCTGAATGGCAACGGATCGAGAACACGCCCGAGCTACGGCATCTGCTCATTGAATGATCTTTCAACAACTTTCAAAGTTCGGTAGAATAAGCTACCGCAGCCGATCAACAGTAGATCTATCCCCGACATTTATATCGGCTTTGGTGCCTCGGCCGAAAGCCATGAGGTCGCTCCACCCACATAACCCAACTCACAGCTGCGCCCTCATATCTTCCGTCCGAGGGAGTTGTTCCCCATTCGCGGTCGTTGCATACTACGTATATAACCAAAAATAAAATGGTCGCTCGGCTTAGAAATAGATCAACAGTAATACAAATAATTTTCTTGAATGACCACCGTGAAAACACCCCTTTTTAATTTGCTAGGTGTTTTTTTTTGGTCTATGCACGCTCATAGTCAGAATCTACACGCTCATTGCCTAAAAGTGCACACTTATTCATATTTGCGAAAAAACATTTATTTTTCTCTAGGATTTTTCAAATAGAATTATTTATTTCGTCAAACGATCAATCGATACCCACCTTCCTCCTCTGAATAGTTTCCTGCCCTCCTGGTAAAGAATCATTCAACCTTTCACCCTCAAACCTCTCGGCTACCATGAGACGCTTGCTCCTTTCCGTGCACATCATGCTGCACGCGCTTTTCCGACGACTTCCACTGTCTTCGCTCCATTAAGAATTTGTATTGCAATTTATCGACAGTAGATAACTGCTGAAATCCAAGCTTATGTCTTGTAAACTGGCCGTGTGCCTGGCGGTGGGACTTTGTCTTGCCGGCTCAGTCACCCATGCCCAAACCGTCGATTCCGCAATCGACAAGGCAACGAATTTTCCCTCCAAACTGTTTAACCGGATCAGCGGTCAGACCGCCAGCCTTAACCAGCAGCTGACGCGACAGACCGAGAAGTATCTGCAAAAGATGGCCCGGAAGGAGACCAAACTCAGGGCGCAATTGTATAAAACGGATTCCGCCAAGGCAGCGGCGCTATACCCAAGCGATCCGCAACAGCAATATGCGGCCTTTATCCAAAAATTCAAGCAGGACAGCTCCCGCGTCTTCAGCTCGATGGGCCCCGAATATCTCCCGCATGTCGACTCGCTGAACGGCATGCTAGGTTTTCTTTCGAAGAACCCGACTCTCCTGAAGGGTGGCATTCCGGAGCAGGCACAGGTCCAGGCGGCGCTGGCCCAGGTTCAGCAACTGCAGGCCAAGCTTCAACAGGCGGATGTGATCAAACAATTCATCCAGGCGCGCAAGACACAGATCCAGCAATACCTTTCTCAGTATACGCAGCTTCCATCCGGGGTCAGCAACACCCTGCAAGGCTATAACAAGGAAGCCTACTATTATGCGGAACAGATTCGGGAATACCGGCAGATGCTCAATGACCCCGATAAGATGATGCAGACGGCGCTGGGCCTTTTGCAAAA
>DATMLR010000441.1:0-34271 GCA_035570015.1 Puia sp. | reverse complement strand
TTGCCTTCGATATTGAATTCGGTGGTGATGATCTTTTTGATCTCATAGACATCCTTGTAGCGAATGTGACGTTCATCTGGTCTTGGGTGGACGGTAACGCCATCCGCGCCAAATCGCTCGGCGTCGGCTGCTGCCTTGACGACATCGGGATTATTGCCACCGCGGCTATTGCGGAGGGTTCCGAATTTGTTGATGTTTACGGAAAGCCTGGTCATGCCGCAAAAGTAACAAAAGAACCGGGTCTTATTGTTTGATCAGCATCGTTTGGTAGAGCACTTCACCAGCAACAGTCTTGATGTCCAGTTGGTAATGTCCGACAGATAGGGAGTGGAGGTCATCGAGCGATACGCGGTTAATTCCGTTGTTCAAGCTCGCCCCCATCATTCGGACGATCTTGCCGGGGCCGAGGTCAGCCAGGAGAATGATGCAATCCATCGGTTCTTCGCAGGTGACTTCCAGGAAAATAAAATGATCAAAAGGGTTCGGGAAAACCGAAATCTCAGTAGTCAGGACCATTGGTTGTACGATTAGGGATTATCTGTATTGGTTGGGGTGTACTTTGGTCACCACCCGTACCGGAATCAGTGCCGGCATTTTTTCCTGGGAGAAGGTTGAAGGTTCGAATACAGCTTTGATGAGGTTAATCAGGGTTTTCATAGTTGCGCGATTTTCCTATATAATGACCAATTTGTTGCCAAAAGCTAAACATATGATAAGCAGAGTATTGTGTGGGGTTTGATCGCAATTCAGTCCCAATATGGGAAAATTGCGGGGTTTTTGGGAAATCGTTGCGAATGACTACTAAGAAAACTTGCGAAAGGGCGCAAAAACGAGGGGGACAGGCGTAGGCTGTCGGCCGGGCGGGGGATGGCGGGGGAGGAACAGGGTGAGGTGAAGTCAGAACCGACCGACCAGTTTGAAGTTGATCAGGCGGGGGGTCAGGCGTTGAGGGATGGTGTAGGTCGTATTGGAGAAGTCTTTGATCAGCAAATAGGAGATGGTATTGGCACGGTCGATGAGGTTAAAGACCTCAAGGGTAGCCCAGATGTTCTCAAAGTTCCGGAATGGGTTGTGGCTGCCGCGGTTACTCTTTTCGCTATCCAACAGTAAGGCGCTGAAGCCGATATCGACCCGAATATAGGGAGGGATAGTCAGATCGCCGCGGTAGCGAAGGTTACCGGGAATATTGAATGGCAGATTGCTTCCATACAACAGGTTGAGGAAGGCTTTCAGGTTTTTGTTCGTGGGGAGGTAATCCTGGAGGAACAGGCCAAAAGTAAAGAGCCGATCGGTGGGTCTTCGGACCCAGCCGGCCCTTGTCAGCGTGCTGTCGATGGGTTGATTGAGGCTGTCGAGCGTATAGGTATAATAGCTTGTATCGATCTTCTCCATTGTCCGCATGAAACCCATGCTGATCCAACTATCTGCGTCTTTGACGAGCTGGCCGAATAACCGGAATTCGATCCCGGTTGCAAAGGCTTTTGCGTCATTGAGGCCGAAATATTGGATATGGACGTTATTGACATCGTAGGGATCTACGCGGGTCATGTATTTGTAGTAGGCCTCAGTCGTAAAGCGAAAGGGCCGGTCTTCCAGGTGGAAATTGCGGTCGAATCCGAGGACGGCCTGCCAGCTTCGCTGGGCTTTGAGGGCAGTGTTGAGGGTCCCGTCATAGCGAACCATTTCCCGGAAGAACGGGGGTTGATCATAGATACCCAGGGCGGCGTGGTAAGCGATGTCCTTTGTCGAATGGCGAGGTTTCCAGGATGCATTGAGTCTTGGTGAAAGCAGGAATTCGCGGTTGAGGGTGTTGTAGTTGTATCGCAGTCCGCCCTGAAGGGTGAAGGCCCCGGAATCGGCGAACAGGATATTATCCTGGACAAAGCCGGTCAGGCGGGTGATGCCGAGCGTATCGGTGGATTTGGCGACGTTGCTGATCCCGGGAACGCCGGGCTCATAGGGAAGGGAATAGCCAGCTGAATCCTGGTATGTCCATTCATCGATATGGTCATGGACGAGCTGTCTTTCCGCGCTAACACCCCACTGGAGATAATGATGACGGAAGCCGAGGTAACCTTTATGGGTAAGGTTCCAAACGGTGATGTTCAGCTGATCGCGCGCGAAGTTCTGGTAAGTGCCCGCTCCCAATGGATTGACGATCTGGCCAAAGGTTGCGCTGCTTTGGTCGAAATCGCGCTCTCCAAACAGGTAATTCCCGAGGATGTCGTAGTTCTGCGTTTCGTTGTCTTCAAAAACGGAGGCCATCCATTTCAATCGAAGCCTGTCGCTGACTGTCTGGATATAGGACAGGCCGAGCATATTGGTCTGGTAGGCATCTTTCTCCTGGCCCTGGAAATTAACGTCCAGGCCAAGGTTGGCTGAAATGTAAGGCGAGAATATGGAGGAGGTGAGCTGCTCGGACTGCGGAATGAGATGGAACCGGGTTTGGGACAAGGTGCCCAGCAGTTCCAGGTGGTCATGTCCGTTGAGCTGCCAGGTCAGCAGGGCCTGGATATCGGAGGAGGAGGGGGCATAAGTACCTTTGGTCTCCTGGCTGGCGAGGAGGCTGCCGTCGGTACGGTTACGGGCGCCGATGAGGTAAGTAAAGCGTCCTTGTGCGCCCACCCCTTCGAGGTGGAGCCCCTGTTCGAGGAAGCCCAGGTAAACGGATCCGCCGAAGCCGGCTGGCTTGCGATATTGGATGTCGAGGGCGGAGGACATTTTATCACCATACCTGGCCTGGAATCCACCCGTGTAAAAGCTGACGCTGCGGGTCAGCTCCGGGTTGATGAAACTGAGCCCTTCTTGTTGGGCATTGTTGACGAGATAGGGCCGGAAGACCTCAAAATCGTTCACATAAATGAGGTTCTCATCATAATTCCCACCGCGGACGGAATATTGGGAAGTCAGCTCGTTATTGGAGCCGACGAGGATCTTGATGAGACTTTCGATCCCGCCTGTCGGGGTCGGGATATTGATGGCGTCCCTTGGGTTGACCCTGATCAGGCCGGCTTCGTGCGCCGGTTGCTGGTCGGACACGGTGACTGGCGCAAGTGCTTTGCCACCTCTTTCCATGCGGACGACAACCCGCTCCTCCTCCTTGTCATTGAGCAGGAAATTGCGTTGTTCTGTTCGGTAACCGGTATAGGAAAACACGAGGGCGAGCGCTTTATCGGCTTCGACGCGGATTCGAAAAAAACCGGAATCGGAGGTCATGATGCCGGATTGCCGACCGAGGATTGTCACGGAGACGCCGGCCAGGGGGTGGTCATTCTCATCAAGGACCCTGCCGGAGATGAATGCGGGCCTTTTTTGCGCAAAAGCCGGCTGCACCAGCAATAGCAGAGGTAGGAGAGCGGCAAGTACGACTTTCAAGAATAGTTAGTTTAGATGACCGACCGGAGACCGGCTTAGGAACGCTCAATCCGAATATTTAAGTGTGTGGATGGTGGCTTTGGGGTCTTTGGAGTGGAATACGTGGCTGCCGGCCACCAATACGTCGGCGCCGGCTCTAATGATTTGGCTGGCGTTGTCGAGCGTAACGCCCCCATCGATCTCGATGAGAGTCTTGAGGCCGCGGTCATGGATCATGCGTTTCAGGTTGCGGATCTTTTGGAAGGTATGCGGGATAAACTCCTGGCCACCGAAGCCGGGGTTGACGCTCATGATGAGAACGGTATCGACATCCTGCAGGATATCACTTAGAAAGTCTACGGGCGTAGCGGGATTGAGCGCAACACCGGCAGCCATCCCCAGGGATTTGATCTGTTGGAGGTTGCGGTGGAGGTGGCGGCAAGCCTCATAGTGGACGGTAAGGCGGTTGGCGCCCGCTTCTTTGAAGGCTTCGGCATATCTTTCCGGTTCCTCTATCATCAGGTGGACGTCGCAGGTCTTGGAGGTGGCGGTCCGGATCTGGGCGATCACCGGCAGGCCGAAGCTGATATTCGGAACGAACCGGCCGTCCATAACGTCGAGGTGGAGCCAGTCAGCTTCACTTTCATTGAGCATTTTACATACTTCATCGAGGCGCAGGAAATTGGAAGCCAGAAGGGAGGGGGCGACGAGTGCCATAGTTATAAAGATAGAGATAATAAATATAGTTATTCCAACCGTTTGATGCCTTGTGCCGCCTCTGTAAAATCCTTGTCGAGCGCCAACGCCTGACGGTAATAGGCGATCGCCTGGTCCTTGTAACCGGTTGCTTCGTAACAGCGGCCGATCCAGAAATAGCCGTCGGCATAAGTTTCCGAGACCTTGACGGTCATTTGGAAGGATTCCATAGCCGGCTGATATTGTTTTTGTTTGAACAGGGCGATACCTTTTTCGAGGTAGGCGTCGGCAAATTTCCAATCGCGGCCTATGCACGAGTCGAACTGCACGATGGCCTTCTTATATTGCGCCGTATTGGAAAAATAGATACCCTTAATAAAGAAGGGGTCCAACAGGTCATGGGAGGAATCTTTGCGCAGCGCGGCGTCGCACAGCGCAAGGGAGGCGGGATCGCGGTTCTCTGCGTATAGATGCGCCAGCTCCAGGCCATAAGTATTGACGGGTTCGATGGTATATGCTTTCTTGAGCGCGAGGATGGCGGCAGGGGTGTCGCCTTTCTTTTCCAGAAGCAGCCCTTTCTCATACCAGGCTTCATCATTGAGTGTGTCGGTGTGGAGGATGTTGTCGTAAACGCCGATCGCGTCCTGCATCCGGTTGGATTGGGTATAGAGCTCAGCCAGTTTAGCGGGGAAATTCGCATTTGCGGGGAATTTCCGGCAGCATTCCTGCAGAAGATGGATGGCCTTGCTTATCTGGCCGAGAACGGTGAGTGTAGCGGCGTACCGCACTCCTGTCGCTTCATCCGGCCGGAGGTCCCAGCACCGGCCATAGTCTGCCGCGGCGAGCTCGTGCTGATCGTTGTGCGAAAGCAGCTCGGCCCTTCTGAAGTAAAGGCTGGCCTGATCGGCGCCCAGATGATCTTGAATGCTATCGGTCAGCGATGAGTAGGGGGGGCGGGTCAGGATGGCCGCCCGGTCTGCGTCCTTTCTGTTACCGGCGCCGTTGCATGCGGTCATACCAACGACAACACTGCAAAGCATTACCAGGAGGTTTCTCAACGATTGGTCCGTCATGGGACAAATCTAAGGAACTTTAACCGGACGGAGGACGGTCTCGGTGAACCGGAAAGAAATTGTTCCCGAGATGAGTTAAGAATGCTACCCCTGTTGTAGATTTGGGCATGCATACATTATTGCTTCTGCACAGTCTTCTTCGTTGGGTGCTCCTCCTTCTGTTATTGGCTGCGATTGTCCAGAGTTATTCCGGCATGAGTTCCGGCAGGTCCTTTTCCGGCGGGGATCGCAAACTGGGCTTGTACCTGATGATCTCTGCGCATACTACCTTATTGCTTGGGTTGGTGTTGTGGTTCTTCGGACCTTTCGGGCTGTCGTTGGCGATAGACAACGGGATGGGCGTAGTGATGAAAAATGCGGTTATGCGCTATTGGGTGGTCGAGCATTTCGCGGGGATGCTTATTGCGATCGCCCTGATCACGGTCGGGCGGGGGGTGGCCAAAAAGAACATTCCTGATGCGGCGAAATTCAAGCGTGCCTTTTGGCTTTTCCTCATCGCATTAATCATTATCCTGGCGACGGTGCCCTGGCCGTTCCGCAGGGCGGTGGGCAGACCCTGGATTTAGGAGTTCGTTGGGAGCGGGTCGGTAAAGATAAAGCCGCCACGGTACTCCGTGGCGGCAATTTTTTGTCAGGGCCAACGATCTTTCAGTTTCAGGTTTGAGGGATCGATCAGAACGGAATCATTTGGACGGATTTCACATTTGCAGGTTTGCCCCTGGCACTTCCAGGTTTTTCGGATGATGGATTACTTTTTGGCTTTCAAGGATGGTGGATCGTAGTTGGGTTTTTCCGGATTGTTGGATACAGGTTCTTCAGGGTACGGATTAAAATACGGGTCTTACGGTTTGGATTTGGGTTTTCAAGGATCGGTTGGATGGTGATACTGGATTTGGAGGTTTGGTTCTTCGGATCAGGACATCGTTGTTTTGCTGATACAAAGATGTAAAAGAAGGAGGGGGGCTGGAAACTTTTTCGACTAAGGGGTGGTTTCACCCGACGAAAGAAGGAAATGCCCGACGAGCGGGTTAAACCTTAACGAGGCGGGGTTCGGCGAGGCTCGGGGAGTCTGGGGGAGGCCGTCCGGGGCCCCCGGGGAGGTTAAAGGATGTTCAGCCGGGCTTCGAGGTCTTCCTTGTGACCTTTTCCGATGGGGATCTGATTCCCAAGGATATAGATGGTATTTCCGCGGATGTCATCGATCTTACTGAGGTTGACGATATAGGACCGATGGACTTTGAGGAAGGTTTGGCCGAGGAGCTTTTCTTCCATATTCTTCAACGTGCTATAGGTCATATAATTTTTGGAAGAAGTGACGAATTTAACATAGTCGCGCATGCTTTCGAGGAAAAGGATATCGTCTTTACGAATCTTAGTCAGCTTATCGTCGGCTTTAATAAAAAGGAATTCTGTGTCGGTCTGTGTGGCGGGGAGTTGCTGGGCGGGTGAAGTTTCGGCGGGCTGCAGTTGAAGCTTACCGATCGCTTCTATGAAACGTTTGTAGGTAAAAGGTTTCTTCAGGTAATCGTTCACATGGTATTGAAAGGCGTTGAAGGCATATTCGGTTTTGGAAGTAGTCAGGATGATCATAGGGGAATAGGTAAGACGGTCGAGCAGCTCGAAACCGTTGGCACCGGGCATTTCAACATCCAGGAAGAGAAGGTCCACTCTTTCCCGGTCGAGGTATTCAAGGGCGTCCATCACATTCAGGAAATGCCCTTTGACTTCAACGAGGTCACTTTTTTCGCAGAATTTGCGGAGGAAATCCGCGGCGATCTGGATGTCTTCTACTATGATGCACGAAATTTTCATGTCCAAAATCCAAATAAACGAACCCGAACTGGCCAGAGGCCTGTTCGAAAATTAATCCTTATCTCCATTGAAGAGCCTAAGTCTGGCGTATTCCTTTTCTATGATGTGCTGAGCCCGTTCTTTTCTTTGAATGAGAAGGATATAGTCCACACGTAATTCTTCCGGACTATTAACGGAACATTTGTTCTCGAATTGTTGACAAAGCTCCTGAAGATCTGTAAAACCGACATAGCCGAATAAAGTTTTGCAGGTGTGGACGCTTGTTCCCAGGATGGGAAGATTCCTGTTATGGTAAGCGGTTTCCACTCGTTCCCAGTATACCGGAAGATCTTTGATGAAATCCTCAAAGACCGCTTCTGCGTAATTCGTATCACCCTCAAATAGCTCTTCGAGGAAGGAGGAGTTAAGGTTTTCGTCAAAGACGAATGGGGGTCGGATTTTTTGCATATCTGCAATTTTTTTGTTCGCTATGCGTTAAGTACTTACGTAAAATTTTCTATCGGTTACACTCCTTAATAAAACGGGATCTGACCTTATCCAGACGGGAAAAACTGCCAATTTATTGTTCAAAAATCCATATTGTCATGAAAAATTTTAGACCCTTAACCCTACTGATTATTACCATCGGGGTGATCGCCGTCTCTTCTCCCGCGGCAAAATGCCAGGTGAATTGCAGCCTGATGCAGGTTAACAATTCGGCGGCGGCTACCCATGCCAGCAACATGAGCTATTGGTTTGGTGTGATGGAATTACCCTTTCTTTTTATTGCGGTCCTGTTCGCTTTTCTGACGGCATACGCCCTGAAGGGAGGTAAGTTTGGGAAGGGTATGACCTATATGGCCTGGGGTTTTCTGGTTATGGCGATTGGCCATTTGCATATGCAAATCGAGCACTACTACGGCGTCAATATCTTCAAAACGCTCTTGGGTTCAATAAGCGGTTCCATCGCGTGGTTCGTTGCACTCGTGGTAACCTGGGGGTTGTCCGGATTAGGTTTTTACTCCATTTATAAGGCCAGCAAAGGGGCATAGCCCCGTCAGAAACAATGCTCAAGAACTTCCTAAAAGGAATGGGAAGGCCTTCGGCTCTACCCCGCACAGAAGATCAATCCGCGTTATATCAATCGCTGTTTGAATTTCTGATCAGCTGCATTTCGGCGCCTGCCAATGCGCAACAGCTGATCCAACTGGGGTACAAGGCAGCGATGAAAGACTCGGAGGAAGTATTTCATGCCTATTTGTTGTTCGAAAAATATCTCACGTCCTTCGAGCTGGCGGAGAAACTTTCGCGAAGACCGTTACGGCAAGGCATCCGGCAGCGCTTTCCTGCCCTGCTCAATGAAGGGTCCATTTTCAACATCTTATTTGTCAGCGAAACAGAACAGAAGAACACACTGGCGATCCAATTTCTGCAAGTCTTCCTGGAGGCGGTCAAGGAAAAGTTCGGTCGCGCGGGAGACGGCTATTTTGAGAAAAAAATTCGGGAGCTGGCGGTATTGGAAGACCAGATGAGTGATCCGGAGAGCTTCCGTAAGCTGCAGTTCCTGAGCTTCGACGCGTTCCAATTCGTCAGCAGCAATTACGGGGACACGCTGGCGGGGAAGATCTTTGAGAAGACCTACGAGACATTCTCAGCCCGCTATAAAGAATTGGAGATGTTTCCGCATATGCTGACGCTGATCCCTAAGGAAATCGTCGACCGTGAGCATTTGGGGATTTTCTCACAGGCGCAGATCGAGCAGATCTTTCTGGAGAAATTGGCTGAATCCGAGCAGCTGAATATTGCCCTCGATCAGAAAATCAGAGAGAATGAAGTTACGCAAAAATTGCTGCGGAAGAATGAGCTGATGCTGGGCAGCGTGATCTCTTCGGCACTGGATGCAATCGTCATTACCAACCAGGATGGGCATATTATTCACTGGAACAAGGCGGCAACGGAGATATTCGGCTATACGGAGGAGGAGGTGAAGGGGCGGACGCTGATGGAGACGATTATTCCGCCTGCTGCCTGGCGGCCCGATGGGACTGGATTCGAGCTGTTCCTTGACCCGGATGACTTTCATATCCTCAATCAGCGGCTTGAGCTGACGGGGATACGGAAGAGCGGCATCGAGTTCCCGATGGAGTTGGCGGTCACGGCCATCCATAATGAGCAGGAATTCTATTACAACGGCTTCATCCGCGATATTTCCAGTCGCAAGCAGCGGGAGCAGGAGCTTGTTCAAATGAAGGAGAAGGCAGAGCAGGCGGCCAAGGCGAAATCACAGTTCCTTAGTGTGATGAGCCATGAGCTTCGGACGCCGTTGAATGCCGTTATCGGGATTACGCATCTGCTGATGCTGAATCAACCGCGGGAGGATCAACAGGAAGATCTGCGGACTCTGCAATTTTCCGGTGAGAGTCTTCTGCATATCATCAACGATATTCTCGATTTTACGAAGCTTGATTCAGGCAAGATCGAGCTGTCGGCCATCGACTTTAATCTGCGGGAGCTGGCGCAGAGCCTTTATCAGTCATTCAGCTATAAAGCCAAAGAAAAGGGGATCGTCTTCGATGTCGAATTCGATCAGCGAATACCTTTCTGTGTGAAGGGGGATAATTTCCGGATATCGCAGGTGTTGAACAACCTGATCAGCAATGCCATCAAGTTCACGCAGGAAGGGTCGGTCAAGCTGAAGGTGGAAATGACGGAGGACAATGGCACGTCGTTCGCCGCCCGGTTCTCGGTGATGGATACCGGCATTGGTATCCCCCGGGACAAACAGGAGAAGATCTTCGAGCAGTTCACGCAGGCGGACAGCGATACGACCAGGTTGTATGGCGGCACCGGCCTGGGGTTGTCCATTTCAACAAAGCTGGTCGAGCTGATGGGCAGCACAATCCTCGTAGACAGTACGCCCGGCAAGGGATCGACCTTTCATTTCGGCGTCGTGCTGCATCGTGGCGAAGTCGGTGAAACGGTTGTAACGGCGCAGGTTCCGAAGGCGGTTTCCAAAACGAACGAGCAATTCAGGAATAAGCGAATTCTGTTAGCAGAAGACAATTTATTCAATGCCAATATAGCACGGCGGTTTATTACGGGGTGGGGAGGCGAGGTCGACCTGGTGGTGGATGGCCGGCAGGCGCTGGAGTTTGTTGCCCGCAAGAAATACGACCTGATCCTGATGGACGTCCAGATGCCTGTGCTGGATGGATTTGCCTGTACCCGGAAGATCCGCAAACACTTT
Source organism: Puia sp. (assembly GCA_035570015.1). Lineage (GTDB taxonomy): Bacteria > Bacteroidota > Bacteroidia > Chitinophagales > Chitinophagaceae > Puia. The sequence goes on along the minus strand of DATMLR010000441.1, from coordinate 24,110 downwards.
AAAGATATCCCGATCATCGCGGTAACGGCGTCGCCAAAGAATGAAATTATCAGCGAGATCATTTCCTGCGGGATGAATGATTTTGTGAGCAAGCCATTCAAGCCTAACGAGCTTCGGGCGAAGATCCTCGAATACCTGTAGCGAAATTATCATTTCTTCATCAGGAAGGACAAATAATAATGCCATAGCAGCATGGTGGCAATAGTCCGATGCGGCTTCCATCGATCGATGACGGGCAGGAGGGAGTCGCGGTGCGTGTCCTTGGGAAGGTGTTTGATCCGCTTCAAGGCATTGACGGCAGCGAGGTCTCCCAGGGGGAAGATGTCGGCACGTTGGAGGACGAAGATGAGGTACACGTCGACTGTCCAATTCCCAATACCTTTTAGCGTCACGAGGGTAGTTCGAACTTCATCGTCTGGCAAGTTGGGAAAAGATTGCAAGTCTATCTGACCGCTTATTAATGATTCAGCCAGATATCTTACGTAGCCTGTCTTCTGGCGGCTAAAATAGCATGCCTTCAGTTCTTCGTCGGAGAGCCGCAATACCTTTTGCGGGGTGATCTCCTTTATCTTGTCCCGCAGCTTATTCAAGGCTGACAAGGCGGAGGCCAGAGAGACTTGTTGTTCCAGGATGAAGTGGACCATGGTCTCAAAAGTATTGGGCCGGTTCCACATCGGCGGGTAACCATGAGACAGGATGATCGCCGCCAGATCGGCGTCGGATTCGGCCAGTTCGTCGCAACGCGAGCGGAAGCTGGCTGAGGAAAACGTATTCAGCATTTAACGGATTCCGATTTGATTAAAACTACGATAATCCGGAATATCGGCATTTTTAGTTGACAAAGTCAACTAGTTGTTCTATCTTCGGATCATGAGAACCCAATTCATCAAGGAGATAAGGGCGTTCAACCGTTTCTACACGCCTATCATCGGGTTAGTCAGCGATTATATCCTCAATAGCGATTATTCGCTCCCAGAGGCCAGGATTTTGTTCGAGCTGTATCATCATCCGGGTCTGGCGGCTTCGGACCTGATCGGGATGCTCAGCATTGACAAGGGGTATTTGAGCCGTATCCTGCGCCGGTTTGGGGAGAAGAAACTGGTTAGCCGGGTTGTATCTGCGGCAGACCGGCGGGTGGTCACGCTGGCCTTAACTTTGAAAGGAAAGAAAGAGTTCGGCCTGCTCAACCAGGCTTCCGATGAACAGGTGGCTGCCGCGTTTAAGAATTTGTCGGAAAGGGATTGCCAGGAGCTGGTTGAGAAAATGATCGAGATCAGACGGATCATCACAAAAATTAATATACTGCCATGAATTTAAATGAGATTAGGATCAGGACGGAGCTGCGCCCTGGTGATCTGGGGTATGTCATATACCGGCATGGTATCCTGTATAGCCTGGAATACGGGTATGGGCTTTCATTCGAAGCCTATGTAGGTGAGGGCATGATAGAGTTCTACCGAAATTATGACCCGGAATTGGATCGGACTTGGATCTGCGAGCAAGGAGATCGTATAGTAGGCTTTCTGTTGTTGATGCATCGGGAGAAAGGAGTAGCGCAGCTACGGTTTTTTTTTCTCGAGCCGGAATACAGGGGGCTGGGTTTGGGCAAAAAGCTGATGGAGCTGTATATGGATTTTATGACTGCCAGAGGTTACCGGAGCTCCTATTTATGGACGACGCATGAGCTGGGCGCGGCAGCTTCGTTATATGTGCGGCATGGTTTCCGACTGGCGGCGCAGATCGAATCGGGGGCTTTTGGCAAGCAGCTGCGGGAGCAGCGATATGATTGGAACAGCGGCGATTAGCGTTTTCCCAATTCGATGACCTGGCAATCTTTCATATCCGGTCCGTCGATGGTGAATCGGATGAGCGTCCGGACAGTGTGCCATCCTTGTCTCCCTGCTGCTCCCGGGTTCATGTGAAGGCATTTCAATTTGTCGTCATAAATGATTTTCAGAATATGGGAGTGGCCGCAGATGAACAGCTGAGGCGGGTCCCGTCGAAGCTCCTGCAATACCGCAGGATTGTAACGGGGCGGGTAGCCGCCGATATGGGTCATCAGTACCCGGACCCCTTCCGATTGCCAGCGAAGCTTCTCAGGATAGGCGCTCCGGATGTCCTGGGCGTCGATATTGCCGTAAACACCACGTAGGGGACGGAAGTCGGCGAGGCGGCTGGCGAGGTCAGTGCTGCCGAAGTCGCCGGCGTGCCATATCTCGTCACAGGATTCGAAATGGCGGAAGACGGCCTCATCCAGGAAATGGTGCGTATCAGACAAGAGGCCGATCCGGAGCATAGGAATGATTTAGCCGTTAATCGAAGCGGGAGAGCGCCTCCCGGAATACGTTCCGGTCGTAGCGCGTGAGATTATCGCGGTTGAGGTCAAAAAAGATCAGATTACGGATATGGTGATTGGAATGGCGATTGATTTCGGTAATGATCTCGAAGAGGTCTTCTCCGTCACGGCCGTTCTTGACGGTGGGGAAGAGCGGCAATGCAACGTCCAGGGTCAGCGGGTATGACCGAAGAAATGGCGTATAATGATGGGCGGTAGCCCTTTCATAAATGGAGCGTTCATTGCCGGTATCGTTCTCTTCGAGGTCAAAATAGAACAGGACGCCGTAATCGACGGGTGGGACGCCGGCACGTTCGGCGTCTCTGAGCTGAACCATCCGGATCGCGGAGGAGATGGATTGAACAGATTCGCGGTGGTACTCGCGCAGAAAGGAAAAATAATTCTCCCGGGTCCGGGGGGTCCAATCGCAGTCGAACTGGATCTCACGGTTCTGGAGGCGGCGGGTCTCGTTGATATGCCTGACGCGGGCGTTGATATCGGCGGCGAAGGCGGGAATCGATGCGGGGTTCATTTTTTCAAAAACCCGGTTGCGGATGCTTACGACGGGTATGATCGTGTAGTCGGCAGGGGATGTTCCGTAGCTGAAGGGGGCCAGCGGCACGGGTGCGGAATCCGCGGGGGTCCAGTCGACGTCGAAGTATCGGATATATAGTGTATGGACATCGTTGCCCTGAAGGATATTTCCTTCCATGCTGTCGAGGGTAAAAGTGGGATTCCAGTAATAGAAGCTCATGGTCTTGGTTCGCTCCCGGCAGGAAAATAAGCAAAAGATTAAGCAAAGGCAGAACAATCGAAAAGTTCGGGTAGGCACCGGAAAAAATATTTTTTATAAAGGTAATGGTAATAAAAGCATAACACCGAACATTTATTAATTTTAGGACAACCATCGCTTATGCCTCACTATTATTCGCTGGGGACGATTCCTCATAAACGTCACACTCAATTCCGCCGTGAAGACGGATCGTTATATTCAGAACAACTTTTCTCGACAGAAGGTTTTTCGAATGACTATTCGCTGCTGTATCATTGTCATCCGCCCACGGAGATCATCGAAACGGATGAGGCCTATGATGTTCAGCCGCGGGTGGCGGAGGAGCGGATGCTGAAGCACCGGTGTCTGGAGGGGTTCCGGATTTCGCCGGCAGAAGATTATCTGAAAAGCCGGAAGCCGGTACTGGTCAACAGCGACTGTCATATTGTGCTGGCGGCGCCGGAGCGCAGCATGGAGGATTACTTTTACAAAAATGCGGATGCGGATGAACTGATCTTTATTCATTCCGGCAACGGGGTGCTGGAGACGATGTATGGGGAGTTGTCGTTCGGTTATGGGGATTATCTTGTCGTTCCGAGGGGGACGATCTACCGGATACGGTTCGATGACCGGAATAATCGCTTGTTTATCGTAGAATCCTTCAGCCCGATCCGGTATCCCAAAAAATATCTGAGCCCGTACGGGCAGCTGCTGGAACATTCGCCGTATTGTGAACGGGACATCCGCGGACCGCAGATGCTGACCACCCACGATGAGAAGGGGGACTTCCTGATCCGGACGAAGAAAAAGGGGAGGATCTATGGACTTCATTACGGGCATCATCCTTTTGACGTGGTCGGCTGGGACGGTTGTTGCTATCCTTTTGCGTTCAGTATTCACGATTTCGAGCCGATCACCGGCCGGGTACATCAGCCGCCGCCGGTCCATCTAACTTTTGAAGGGCGTAACTTTGTAGTTTGTTCATTTTGCCCCCGGTTGTTCGATTATCATCCTCTTGCGATCCCAGCTCCCTATAATCATAGTAATATCGATAGCGATGAATTGCTGTATTATGTTGACGGGGATTTCATGAGCAGGAAGAATGTGACAAAGGGGATGATCACGCTGCATCCGGGGGGGATCCCGCACGGGCCGCATCCCGGGGCCGTTCAGCGGAGCATAGGTGCAAAGGAAACAAAAGAACTGGCGGTAATGGTCGACACATTCCATCCATTGATGCTGACGGAGGAAGCGCTGGAGATCGAGAATCCGGGTTATACGATGAGCTGGGCGGAGTAGGGTTATTGTATTTTTATCTAAAATGAGCTGCTGATGAGATTCCAACATTATTCCATTATTCCTGGCCTGGTAGCTGTCCTCTTTTATTCCTGCCGGGACAAACAACCCGCAGACCTTATCGTCTATCATGCAAAAATCTATACCGTCGACAGTGTTTTTAGCAAGGCGGAGGCGTTGGCCGTGAAGGATGGAAAGATTCTTGCTGTGGGTACGGATGCCGATATTCAGGGGCAGTATACGGCTGCGAAGACGGTGGACGCGGGAGGGCAAGCGGTCTATCCTGGGCTTATCGATGCTCACGGGCATTTTGTGTCGTATGGCAGCTCGTTGTTCACGGCCTCGCTTTATGGAAGCAGCAGCTTCGATGAAGTGGTGCGGCGGGTCAACCAATTTGCCGCTGCTCATCCGGGTCTGCCCTGGATCATGGGCCGCGGATGGGATCAGAACAAGTTCCCGGACAAGAACTTTCCGGACAATACCTTATTGAATCGGGCATTTCCCGGGACGCCGGTTGTGTTGACACGGGTGGACGGGCACGCGATGATCGCCAATGCGAAGGCGCTGGAGCTGGCGGGTATTCATCCAGGCGAGAAGCTGAAGGGCGGCGTGATCGGGACGAAGAACGGGAAGTTAACAGGTATCCTGATTGATAATGCGGAACAACTGATGGACCGGGCCATCCCCGACATAACGTCCGGCGAGTTCAGGGAGCGGATGGATTCAGCGCAGCGGCATTGCTTTGCACAGGGGCTGACGACGGTGACGGAGCCGGGACTTGGTCGGCGGGCGATCGAAGGGCTCGATTCGTTGCAGAAGGCGGGGATATTAAAAATGCGGATCTATGTCATGGTCCGGGACAATGAGGAAGACCTGAACTACTATCTGCCGAAGGGACCTTATAAGACCGATTTGTTGTATGTGAAGGGAGTAAAAGCTTATGCGGATGGGGCTCTGGGGAGCCGCGGGGCCTGTTTGCTGGAGCCATATAATGACCAGCCGGGATGGCGGGGATTCCTGTTGAGCAGTCCGGCGCATTATGATTCGCTGGCTGCGAGGCTGATCGGGACGGACTGGCAGTATTGTACGCATGCAATAGGAGATTCGGGGAACCGGATGATCCTGACCGTCTACAGTAAATACCTGCGTGGCAAGAACGACAAGCGGTGGCGGGTCGAGCATGCGCAGGTGGTGAATGATGCGGATTTCGATCTTTACGGGCAGAACTCGATCATCCCATCGGTACAGCCCACGCACGCGACGAGTGATATGTATTGGGCGGTGGAGAGGTTGGGGCCGGTCCGGCTGAAAGGGGCTTACGCCTATAAGCGGCTCTTGGAGGAAAATGGCTGGTTACCGCTGGGGACGGATTTTCCGGTGGAAGATATCAGTCCGTTCAAGACGTTCCTGGCGGCGGTTTTCCGGATGGATGCGAAAGGGTATCCCGCGGGGGGATTCCAGCCGGAGAATGGGCTCTCCCGCGAGGAAACGATCCGGGGGATGACGATCTGGGCGGCGAAGGCGGATTGTCTGGAAAAGGAGATTGGGAGCCTTGAGCCGGGGAAGCGGGCGGATTTCGTGATCCTGGATCGGGATCTGATGAAGGTGGGCGCTGGGGAGGTGTTGCAGACGCAGGTGGTGGCGACGTATTCGGGAGGAAAAGAGGTGTACGGGCGGTAGGTGTTCGGAAAGGCGGCATTCCTTGGCGGAACGGGATTGGAATTCGGGGGAAAATCCCGTAAATTGGCAAAAACAAAAACGATTCCATATGATCCAGTTTCATGAACTCAGGATGGGGGACCTTGTGCTGGTAGAGTATAACGGCAAACGGATGGAGGGGGAGGTAATCGGGCTGAATGGGGATGAAAAGCAGGTCGACGTACAAACTACCGCCCAGGATTTCTGGTATAGTCCGAAGGATTTGGACGGTATTGCGGTTGACGAAGGGCAGCTGCTGCAGTTCGGTTTTGAGCGTCAGAACATGCCGGATGGGAAGGTCAAGTACCTGAAGGGGCCGTTCCGAATACTGCTGTCCCAAAATGGGAATTTCTCCAATTTCGAGATGTGGTATCGGGAAGACCGGCGGCATATTACCAGGGAACTGGCTGTGCATGAGCTTCAGAATCATTATCATCAGATGACGAAGGTGGATTTGGCCCGTCCTTCTGACGTTTCGGCGCACTAGATTGACCGGGGGCCAGTAAATCGAGTTATTTTTTGATGTAATTCAATTAATTCCTATCTTTGCGCTCCCAAAAACTGTATGGCGAAACAAGCACTCATTAAACAAGATGGCATTATTCTGGAAGCCTTGTCCAATGCGATGTTCAAGGTGAAGTTGGAAAATGGTCATGAAATACTGGCCACCATCTCGGGAAAAATGAGGATGAATTATATTCGGATATTGCCGGGGGACAAGGTTGGGGTGGAAATGAGCCCATACGATTTGACAAGGGGAAGGATCATATTCAGGTATAAATAAAAGTTATAAATAAAAGTATAGTATGAAAGTTCGTGCATCCATTAAAAAGCGTAGTGCCGATTGCAAGATCGTGAGGCGGAAGGGCAAGCTGTATGTCATCAACAAGAAGAATCCCCGCTTTAAGCAGAGGCAGGGTTAAACGTTTTTTAAAAAGTAAAACAAGAATATGGCTCGTATTGCCGGTGTAGACTTACCAAAAAATAAAAGAGGAGAGATCGGACTGACCTATATCTTTGGTATTGGTCGTTCTTCCGCCCAGTACATTCTCACTGCTGCTGGCATTGATTTCGACAAGAAGGTGAATCAGTGGAATGATGAGGAACTGAATGCCATCCGGAATGTCATTACCAATGAGTTCAAGGTGGAAGGCGCGTTGCGTTCCGAGGTTCAGCTGAATATCAAGCGGTTGCTGGATATTGCTTGTTATCGGGGGCTTCGGCACCGGAAGGGCTTACCGGTCCGTGGGCAGCGGACGCGTACCAACAGTCGTACGCGGAAAGGCAAGCGGAAGACGGTTGCCGGCAAGAAGAAAATTGCGAAGAAATAGTGATTGATATGCACCCTTTTAACGGGTCAGCGTCAGATGCCGGGTGCAGGCGGAGAGCTGGCTCGGTCCCGGTGAACGGGAGTTCTTAATAAACAAACAGATTACCTTGTATGGCAAAAGCTCAGGCAACCAGCGCAAAGACGGCTGCAAAGAAAAGGATCGTCAAGGTGGATACATATGGGGATGCCCATATCACCGCCAGTTTCAACAACATCATTATCAGCCTCACGAACAAGAACGGCCAGGTCATTTCCTGGAGCAGCGCGGGCAAGATGGGATTTAAGGGTTCCAAGAAGAACACGCCCTATGCCGCTCAGATGGCCTCTTCGGATGCAGCCAAGGCGGCGCTCGATGCCGGGCTGAAGAAGGTGGATGTCTATGTAAAGGGGCCGGGCTCCGGGCGGGAAAGCGCGATCCGGGCGTTGGCCAACAATGGCATTGAGGTGGTCATGATCAAGGACGTGACGCCGCTTCCGCACAATGGCTGTCGGCCGCCGAAGAAGCGTAGGGTATAGTAAAGGGAAGAAATTAACTAAATAAAAGCCGGATAAGCTTCAATTTTAAGATTTTTAGATAAGCTTATTTCGGGAACTTAAAAATCTAAGAAATACGTTATGGCACGTTACACCGGTCCGAAGACCAGAATTTCCCGCATTTTTGGCGAGCCCATTCTAGGGAATGGCAAGTATTTGACAAAGACCAGCAACCCTCCGGGTCAGCATGGCGGAACGAAGAAGCGCAAGGCTCCCGGGGAGTATGCGTTACAGCTGAAAGAAAAGCAAAAGGCAAAATACACCTACGGGGTGTTGGAGCGTCAGTTCCGCAAGACGTTTGACGAGGCCAACCGCCGGAAGGGCGTAACGGGGGAGACCTTGATCAAGCTGCTGGAAAGCCGCCTGGACAATACGGTCTACCGGCTGGGCATTGCGCCTTCGCGTCCGGCAGCCCGACAACTGGTGGCGCACAAGCATGTCACGGTGAATGGGGAAGTGGTCAATGTACCTTCTTTCCAGCTGCGGCCGGGTGATGTCATCAGCCTGAAGGAAGCTTCGCGCAGCAATACCGCCCTGACCAGTCAGATGCGCGGAAAGAATGCCAAATTCAACTGGCTGGATTGGTCGGAGGCTGAGTTCAAGGGGACATTCATCGGTTATCCTGAGCGGGAAAGTGTGCCGGAGAACATTAAGGAGCAGTTGATTGTTGAGTTGTATTCCAAGTAAAAAGCATAGCGCCCCGCCCCTGACAGGCGGGTTCGCCATTGTTCAAAAAAGTTAAATCGTAAATTTAAATATGGCCATTTTAAATTTCCAGAAACCAGACAAGATCATCCTTCAAAAAGCGACAGATTTTGAAGCCCAATTCGAATTCCGTCCTTTGGAGCCGGGATACGGCGTCACCATCGGGAATGCATTACGCAGAGTATTGCTAAGCTCGCTTGAGGGGTATGCGATCATTGGGGTGAAGATCGAGGGAGCAGATCATGAATTTGCTACTTTGAAAGGGGTTACGGAGGACGTGGTGGAAATCATCCTTAACCTGAAACAGGTTCGTTTCAAGAAAAAGGTTGAACATGAAGTGGCTCAGGAAAAGATAACATTGAGCCTGAAGAACCGGACGGAATTCACGGCCGGTACGTTGGGTGAAGCTACGCCCAGCTTCGAGGTCATGAACCCCGGGCTGCTGATCTGTACCCTGGATTCTTCTGCCAAACTGGACATCGAGATAACGATCGGCAAGGGCCGCGGTTATGTTCCTGCGGAGGACAACAAGCCGAAAGATGCGCCATTCGGTTTTATTCCGACCGATGCGATCTTTACGCCGATCAAGAATGTGAAATATTCCATCGAGAATACGCGTGTGGAGCAGCGCACGGACTTTGAGAAGCTGATCATGGAAGTCTCGACGGATGGTACGATCCACCCCGAAGAAGCTGTTAAGCAGGCCTCCCGCATCCTGATCCAACATTTGATGATCATTACGGATGAGAACATCACCTTTGACAATAAGGAAGAGAAGAAGGAAGACCTGGTTGACGAGCAGACGCTTCAGCTTCGCAAGATCCTGAAGACCCCGCTGGAAGACCTCGATCTTTCTGTTCGTGCCTTCAACTGTCTGAAGGCCGCCAAGATCAACAGCCTCAGTGAGCTCGTGACCTATGAGCAGGAGGACTTGATGAAGTTCCGTAATTTCGGTCAGAAGTCGCTGGCTGAGATCGAGCAGGTGCTGGGCGAAAGGGGCCTGCACTTCGGGATGGACCTCGGCAAGCTTAAGGTGGATGATGAATAAGTAGTTACAACCGGCCCCCCATAGGGGGTCGGCTTTTTTTTAATATAGCCTTACAATTCCTGACACGGTGTAAGGTTTAAATTTAACAGTCATGCGTCACGGAGACAAAATTAAGAATTTGGGCCGGACTTCCGCTCACCGCAGTGCGTTGCTGAGCAATCTGGCGAGCCAGTTGATCGCACATAAGCGGATCGTTACGACTCTGGCGAAGGCGAAGGCCCTGCGGACCTATATTGAGCCGCTGATCACGAAAGCAAAGGACAATACGACCCATCAGCGCCGGGTAGTCTTCAGCCATTTACAGGACAAGGAAGCCGTTACCGAGCTGTTCTCTACGGTGGCCGCCAAAGTAGCGGGCCGGCCGGGAGGATATACCCGGATTATCAAGCTGGGTACCCGGGTTGGTGATAATGCCGAAACGGCGTTGATCGAGTTGGTGGATTTCAACGAGATCTACGGAAAGGGTAAAGGTGACTCCAAGGAAGCGACCGGCAAGCGGACGCGTCGTGCGGGCGGCCGGAAGAAGGCTGCCGTGGCTGAAGGGGGAGAGGCTGCGCCGGCGAAGAAGGCTGCCAAGGGTGCTGCCGCCAAAGAGGAGAAATCAGAAGAGAAAAACGAAGAATAGTTAGAATAACGATTTGGGTAGGGCCGGGCTTGATAAAAAGTCCGGCCTTTTTGTTTGATAATTTGTAATTTCGCAAAATTTTTCATCCTACATGTCTCCTATCACTTCCCCCGCCCCGGCGATCCTGCTGCTTGAAGATGGCACCGTTCATTATGGCAAGGCCTTTGGCAAGCGAGGCACTACTTCCGGCGAGATCTGCTTCAACACTGGGATGACGGGTTACCAGGAGGTCTTTACCGATCCCAGTTATTACGGGCAGGTCCTGATCATGAACAGCGTACATATCGGTAATTACGGGGTGAAGGACAGCGATGTGGAGTCACCTGGTGTGAAGATCCGGGGGCTGATCGGTCGGAACCTGGAGGAGCAGTTCTCGCGTATGATGGCAAAGGGCAGTCTGGATGAGTATTTGCGGGCGAACAACATCGTCTGCATCGAAGAGGTGGATACCCGGTCGCTGGTCGCGCATGTGCGGGTCAAAGGAGCGATGAATTGTGTGATTTCGTCGGAGGTCAGCGATCTGGACGAATTGAAGTCGGTACTGGCGGCTACGCCGTGCATGGACGGACTGGAGCTGGCATCTGTGGTGAGCACCGATAAAGAATATGAGCTGGGTGATCCGGATTCCGCGATCAGGATTGCGGTTCTTGATTACGGTGTCAAGCAGCATATCTTACAATGCATGTTGGAAAGAGGGGCTTATGTGAAAGTATTTCCGGCGAAAACGCCGTTGTCGCGGCTTCGGGAATTCAAGCCCAGCGGGTATTTCCTTTCCAATGGTCCTGGAGATCCGGCACCGATGGACTATGCCATTCCAACGGTCAGGGAGATTCTGAAGGAGAAAAAGCCTCTATTCGGTATCTGCCTGGGGCATCAACTACTGGCCCTCGCGAATGATATTCCCACTTTCAAGATGCATCATGGGCATCGCGGGCTCAATCATCCCGTTAAGAACCTGGTCACGGGGCGCTGCGAAATCACAACACAGAATCACGGGTTCGGGGTCGATCCGAAAGCGGTGCGGAATGCGCCAAATGTCGAAGTCACGCATGTCAACCTGAATGACGAGTCGATTGAGGGCATCCGACTAAAGGACCGGCCGGCTTTTTCGGTTCAATACCATCCGGAAGCGACGCCGGGGCCGCATGACAGCAGATATCTGTTCGATGACTTCATCCAATTGATCAAAAACAACTCCTGAGATCCCATGCGTATCGCAATCATCAACGGCCCGAATCTGAACCTGCTGGGAACGCGGGAACCTGAGGTATATGGCAGTCAGACCTTCGAGCAGTATTATGAGGAGCTGCGGGCGACATATCCCGCGGTGACCTTCAGCTATTTTCAGAGCAATATTGAAGGCGAGCTGATCGATGAGTTGCAGCGGGTCGGATTCTCGTCTGACGGTATCGTCCTCAACCCTGGTGGTTATACGCATACATCTGTGGCGATGGGGGACGCGATCGCTGCTATCAAAGCGCCGGTCATCGAAGTGCATATCAGCAATATACATGCGCGTGAGGAGTTCCGGCGGTTATCCCATGTATCGGCCAAGGCGAAGGGTACGATTGCCGGGTTGGGACTGAAGGGATATGAATTGGCTGTGCGGTTCTTTTTATAGTTCGGTATAAATGGCAAACTATAGCTCAGTTCGGTAAAAGTGGCGAACTTTTGGAAAGTTCGGTAAAAGTGGCGAACTTTGACCCAGTTCGGTAAAACCGCCGAACCATACCTATGAGCGTACACAAACCAAGTGTCGGAGCGGTTCTTACCGGCGATATTGTAAATTCGACCAAACTGTCTCCAATTCAGGAGACCAGGCTTCTCGATGTATTGGGCAAGCTCCTTCACGGACACCCGCATGAATTCTACCGGGGCGATAGTTTTCAAGCTTATATAAAAGATCCGTCAAAGGCGCTGCGGTTAGCGCTTACCTGCAGAGCGGTGGCTGTTGAAATAACAACGAAGGAGGAAGAAGCGATCAAGGGAGATATCCGAATCGCTATAGGGATCGGAGAGGTAAATACGCCTGTTCGTGAATTGGGATCGGCTAAAGGAGAAGCATTCTTGCTGTCGGGTCGCGGGCTCGACGAGCTACAGAGATCGGAACAGCGCCTGGCGGTTACCTGCAACAACAAAATAGCCAATATCGGCTTACAAATAACGGCCGATTACCTGGACAGTATTTTCCGGCAAATGACAGGCAAGCAAGCGGACATCATCGTTGAGCTATTGCAAGGAATAACCCAACAGCAGTTGACAATATCCCGAGAAAAAGCCAAGAGTACGATATCCGAACTTGCCAATGCCGGCAGATGGCCAGAGATCGATAGGATCCTTCTACAATATTCACAATTGATTGAACTAATATCATGATACCCGGAACCATTTGGCTGATCAAGCTGATACTGTCCCATCTGCTGACGGATTTCATCCTCCAGCCGGCGGAATGGGTGGAAGAGCGTAACAGGAAGCATTTCGCTTCCCCTAAACTATACGCGCATGCACTCTTGACCGCTGGCTTGGCATATATATTTATCGGCTGGCGATATTGGGCGGTTGCCCTCACTATTCTGGTCACGCACTTTTTTATCGACGTCTGGAAATCCTACCGGCCCCATTCAATAAGGTATTTCCTGCTCGATCAGGGGTTGCATCTCGGGGTGATCTGCGGTTGCTGGCTGGTCACATTCAAATACTGGAATATTTGGGATGATTTTCGACATCGGTTGGATACAGACCGCAATATCTGGATTGTACTGGCGGGTTTCGTTTTTGTAACGGTCCCTGCGGGTATCCTTATCGGTGAGCTCACCAGACATTGGAGTGAAAAAATCGACGACCCGGACAACAGCCTTGTCAATGCAGGCAAATGGATAGGGATAGCCGAAAGGGTCATTGTAATGGTATTGGTTCTTCAGGGGCAATATTCCGCCATCGGTTTGCTTGTTACAGCCAAGGGCATTATACGCTTTAGTGAGAAAGACCGCCAAGAAATAAAGACAGAATATTTAGTAATCGGGACCCTGTTGAGTATAGGCATCGCCATTTTCACCGGCCTGGCGGTCAAAATGCTGACGTGATAAGATGGCAAGCGGGTCGACCTATAGGAACACCTGCATCATCAAGGCGAAACCCGAATCTTGTTTCGGATCGTCGTCCTTCCGGATAATATTCAGACCTGCTCTGGTCCATAGCTTGAAGACTTCCCCTTTTCGGTGTGCGATGACCTCATGCTCTACTACGGGGAACATGGCGCCCCTGGCGATCCAACCCATATCACCGCCCGTCGTCGCGGCGCGGCCGATGGCAAAAGTCTTTGCCAGATCTTCGAAGGTGGCTGATCCATCCTTTAATCTCCGAAGAATTACATTGCCGATGGAGTCGGCGATCCGGTAGTTGAAGAAGGGGGTGTCGATGAATATCTGACTGATATGGTAGAATTCGTTGGGGGCTTTGCTGAGTACCTGCACGAGATACCGGGCATCCCTCGGACCGTATGGGCCATAGACTTTACCTACCTTTCCGTGATAGGCCAGGCTATCGGCGAGACCGCCGAAGTGAGGGGTTTGGGTGATGGTGACGGTGTCGATCTTAAAGTGCTTTTTAAGGACTTGTTTAGTGTAGAGGATCGGGTTTTGAGACTTTTCCAGTTCTTCCTTCATTTGGCGGATTGTCATGGACGGAGCGGGCGTCTGGCGGGTCGTCGCCGAAGCGGCCAGGGGCTGCGCCGCCGCTGCAACCCCGCACAGGACCCAAAAAATGATCCCAACATATATTTTCATGTCAATCAATTGAATACGCAAATATAAGCTACTCAATAAATTGGAATGATTTTCGTTACTTAAAATACAATGCGTAGGATACTTTTCTTCCTGCTTTTTGTCCAATTGGTCGGCCTAAGCGGTTATTCGCAGCAGCTGAAGGGTTATACCATTGGGCCCCGTGGGGATACCCTGAACGGGATGGATCAGAAAGGTCAGAAGCAGGGCAAGTGGGTGAATCATTTCGATGAAGTGCGCGGAGAGCCGGGATTTGAAGAGGAGGGTCTTTATAAGAACGACCGGAAGGAAGGCGTATGGCGGCTATTTAGTTTGCAAGGTGATCTGACGGGGTTGGAAGTCTACAAGTGGGGGAATAAAAACGGGGTTTGTCAATATTTTGGGATTAACGGGACCTTGCTGCGGGAGGAAACCTGGGTTGCGCTCAACCCCGATAAAATTTATGATACCCTGGCGATCGAGGATGTTGATCATCCGGATCATTATAAGACGGTTATTGTAAAGAATGAAGGGGTTGCTATAAAAGACGGGACTTGGAAATTCTTTGATCCGATGACCGGGACCGTTGCAAGGACGGAGAACTGGGAGCTGGGAAAATTGCAAAAATCACAGGCCGCCAAACGGGCATTGCCTGATTCTACACAGGCGGTTGCCAAGCCTAAGGAGGTGCTGGACTTTGAGAAAAAAGCCGCCAAACACAAGATAAAATATCAGGACGGGAGCGTTCATTGATGTAAATTGGCCGATGCGAATCCCCCATCAATATGCAAGGACCATTTGTGGGCTGACATTCTTCCTATTAAAACGGTAAATTTGTTTTAGTGCCTGATAGCGTACATGCGTGAAGGGTAAGAAACAAATTTTTGAACGTTAAACCAAATTTTATGGGAGTAGTGTATGCTGAAATTGAATTAATCAACGCGGTGGACGTCGAAATGGCTAAACGTTACCGCATCGGCGAGGAAGAAATCAGGCGAATGCGTCTCACTATGCTGGTGGATAGTGGCGCTTATATGATGGCCATCAACGAGACCATTCAGTCGCAAATGGATTTTCCCTTTGTGGAAAAAAGGAAGGTACAATTGGCGAGCGGTCAGGTGGTGGTATTGGACGTCGTAGGCCCGATCGATGTCCGGTTTGCCAACAGAAGGGCAATTTGCAGCGCATTTGTTTTGCCTGGAGATAGCGAACCTTTATTAGGCGCTATCCCGATGGGAGAAATGGACGTGCTGATCCATCCGAAAAGACAGGAGCTTGTCGTTAACCCGGAACATCCTTATTGTGCCGTGCTCAAGATGAAAGGCGCGCGAAAGCTTCGTCCACAGCCGATAGGTATGGACTAGAATCATTAAAAAAGCCGGCGTTTAGCCGGCTTTTTGTTTATGAAGTATGTTGACGATCTACCTTAGAAAGCCTTCTTATCCTTGCCGGTCAACTGCATGGGGTTGTTGGCCTGGGGGATAGCGCGAGGAGCTGCCGTTCTCGCCTTGAAGATTTCGAATTTGCTTTCGGTCTTGATGGTGGGCCAGTTGTTGTTGCTTTCGTCGATATCAGCCGTCTCGCGGTTGGGGTCGAGCCGGATGCTGGCGACTTCTTTATCCTTGGCGAATACCTTGGTGATGTGGTTTTCATTATGGCGCCAGATCTGTGCGGGGATGCGTTCAATTTCCTTGGTACCGTCTGAATAAGTCCACTCGATGATGATCGGCATCACGAGGCCACCCTTGTTGCTGAACTGCAGTTCATAATATTGTTTGGATTTGATCTTTTCCCGGGTAGCGTCGTCCATCGGGTCGTCCGCAGCCGTGCTGCGGGCCAGGTCTCCATTCGGGTTGCGGCCCATGGCGACCCCTTCGATATGTTGGGGATATTTGGTGGTGTCGTAGGGGACCATGCCGCGGGTATATTTCCAGTAGAAATCGTGCAGGGAAGTATCGGCGTCAGTGGGGAAGTGGATGCTTGTGTCTTCCCGGTTCCGTTCCTTGGAGATATCCGTGGGGAATTTGCCGTCGGGCATGGGTTTGTCGATGCTGGCCATGACTGTCGTATCCCTTCTGCGGGGGCTACTCTCAAAGTCGGGGATCAGGTGTCTGACGCTGTCCAGGGAGATATCCACGGGCTCGATGCCGTAGAACCAGCCGCGCCAGAACCAGTCCAGATTCTCCGCGCTGGCGTCATTCATAGTCCGGAAGAAATCGGCGGGTGTCGGATGCTTGAAGGCCCAGCGGCGGGCGTATTCCTTGAATGCATAATCAAAGAGCTCCCGGCCCATGACGGTTTCCCGAAGGATGTTGAGGCCGGTGGCCGGCTTCGTATAGGCGTTCGGCCCGAATTGGACGATGTTCTCCGAGTTGGTCATGATCGGCTCGAGCTGATCTTTCGGCAGCTTCATATAGTCCACGATGGCCCAGGCGGGACCTTTGCCGCGGACCGGGAAATGGTTGTCCCAGCGCTCTTCGGTCAGGTATTCCACGAAGGAATTCAAGCCTTCGTCCATCCACGTCCACTGGCGTTCGTCGCTATTGACGATCATCGGGAAGAAGTTGTGGCCTACCTCATGGATTACGACGCCCAGCATTCCGTATTTGGTAGCTTCACTGTACGAGCCGTCCTTCTCGGTGCGGCCGAAGTTGAAGCATATCATCGGGTATTCCATCCCGTTCGATGCTTCCACGCTTTGCGCCACCGGATAAGGGTAGGGGATGGTAAAATGGGAATAGGTCTTGATGGTATGAGCGACGACTTTGGTCGAAAAGCGGCGGTAGAGGCTATACGCCTCTTTCCCATAGTAGCTCATGCACATCACTTTTTTGCCTTCCACATAGGTCGGCATGGCGTCCATGACGAATTTGCGGGAGGAGCCCCAGGCGAAGTCACGGACGTTGTCGGCCTTGAATATCCAGGTTTTCTTCGCCTTGTTCTTTTTCACTTCGGATGCTTTGGCTTCGGCGAGTGTGACGATCTCTACGGGTTCCTTTGCCGTCTGGGCCTGCTGCCAACGGGCGTATTGTGCGGGGGTCAGCACCGTCTGATAGTTTTGGCACTGGCCCGTTCCGCCGACGACATGATCAGCGGGCACAGTCATCTTGACGTTGAAATTACCGAACGTCAGGGCAAATTCGCCGCGGCCGGTGAACTGGAGGTTCTGCCAGCCCTGGAAGTCGCTATAGACGCAAAGGCGGGGATACCATTGGGTCATCGTAAACAGGTAATTGCCGTCTTCCGGGAAGTATTCGTAGCCGCCGCGGCCGCCGACAGTCTTTCGGTCGGTGATCCTGTAATTCCAGTCGATCTTGAAAATGAATTTTTGGCCGGGTTTCAAAGGTGCAGGCAGTTCCACCCGCATCATGGTCTTGTTGATGGTATAATGAAGGGGTTTACCCAGGACGTCGGTTATTTTGAGGATATGGTCCCCGTTGTCGTTGGGCTCCGATTCGCTTTCCATGCGGTTGAGCATCTGGTCGCTGACGACGTGGGGAAGGGAACTGCCGTCCTGGTAGTTGGCGTTGTATTTGGAGCTGTGCTGATTTTCGTCGAGCTGCATCCAGAGGTAGGTCAGCTCGTTCGGAGAGTTGTTGAAATAGCTGATGGTCTCCGAGCCGGTGAGCAGGAGTTTGTCCTCATCCAGGTTGCAGGTGATATCGTAGTCGCAGCGTTGCTGCCAATATTTTGGGCCCGGGGCGCCACTGGCGGTGCGATATTCGTTCGGGGTCGGGAGGATAGTTCCCAGGGCTTCGAACTTGCTGCCATGGTTGGATGCCGGGTTGTTTTGGACATCCTGGGCCTGGACCGACAGGATACCGAGCGTACAACAAGCGATGGTGATTAGCAGTAACTTACTCATGTGTTGGTTTTATGTGATATGTTGAAGGTACTAAAGCCAGGCCAGCGATCGACAGCCATTTTCACTGAGGCCACGAGTACGAGGGCCGAGACGCCCCAGACCCACCATACTCTGCGAAGTCGGATCAACTGTACGAAAATAAAGGAAATTGCCAGAATGATGGCTACCACCAGCAACTGGGCGGCCTCGATGCCGAGGTTGAAGGCGAACAGGTGGAGCAGCAGCCCCTCGCGGCCTTCCAGGCTGAGGAATGTGCTGGCGAAGGCCAGGCCGTGTATTAGGCCGAAGAAAAGCGCGAAGAAATAGATCAGGGGCAGCCTGGAAGGGTGATCGACCTGGCCGGCACGCTGGAAAAGATTGTTGCAGGCGGTCGCCACGATGGTCAGAGGGATCAGAAATTCGATCAATCGCGTATTGATGTGCACGAGGTGCAGGGCGCTGAGGGCCAGGGTGAGGGAGTGACCAATGGTAAAAGCGGTGACCAGCACGACCACTTTCCTCCAATCCCGTATCTGGTAGCGAAGGCAAAGGGCCGCCACGAAGAGGATATGGTCCATGGCTTCCCATGTCAGGATATGTTCCGTTCCCAATCCGAAGTAAAGCTTGAAATCCTGCATATTGGCCAGAAATTGAATGCGACCCGCCCGGGTTTGTAAAATTATTCAGACTTTTGTAGTCCAAAAATTTACTTTTTAAATGGCTGGAAGGATAGATAAGTGGTTGTTTGCTAAGATTTCCGCTGTATTGGTGGTGGTCCCGCTGGTTTCTGCGTTCGAGTTGCGTGCTGTTTCCCACCCCCTTTATATCTCGGTGACGGAGATCAATCACAACCCCAAGGACAAAATATTGGAGGTAAGCTGTAAGATCTTTACGAATGACTTCGAGGCGGTTCTGGAAAAAACTGCCGGCGCAAAAGTGGATCTTTCGTCGGTGAAGGATAAGGCGGCTTCGGACAAACTGATCGCTGGATATGTGGAACGCCATCTGCGGTTAAAAGTCGACGGGAAGCCGGTGCTGCTGCATTTTGTCGGCAGTGAGAATGAGGATGACGGCACCTGGAGTTATTTCCAGGTCAATGATCTGCCGACGGTAAAACGGATCGATGTCGTCAATGAGTTGTTGTATGACGGCTTCCCTCAGCAGATCAATATCATGCATGTGACGGTTGGCGGGCAACGGCAGAGCACGAGGGTAGATTGTCCTGCGGCCAATGCCAGCTTCCAATTCTAACCGGCTTCTTCGGCACTTAATTCCGCTTTGAGTTGAGGTGAAAGGGTGACGAGGACCTTGTCGATACGGGCGGCATCCATATCGACGATCTCGAAGGTAATGCCGCGCCAAGCCAGCTTTTCGCCGGTATTCGGGATATGTTCCAGCTGGTTCAGGATAAAGCCGGCGAGGGTATCGAACTCGTGATCGCCTTCGTTCATCCATTCGGTCTTATGGAAATGGGACAGGAAATCGTAGAAAGGCAGCTGGGCATCGACGAGGTAGCTGCCGTCTTCTCTTTTGCGGATCTCGTAATCCTGAACGTCAGGCTGTGTGATTTCGCCTACGATCGCTTCGAGGATATCATTTAGGGTGATCAGGCCGAGCAGGCTGCCGTACTCATCTACGATGAAGCAGCAATGGATCTTGGACTGCTTGAACTTCTCGAGCACCATATAGGCTGTGTTGTTCTCCGGGACGAATAAGGCGGGGGTCATGATGTCTTTGAATAGTACATGGTCGGGCGTCACATAGAGATCTTTGATGGTGACCATGCCTTTGATGTTGTCGATCTCACCGTCGCAGATCGGATAGACGGAATGGGGCTCGCGGACGATCTTTCCCTTCATGGTCTCTTCGTTCTCGTTGAGATCGAACCAGATGATATCGCTCCGGTGGGTCATCAGGGATGTGATATTCCGGTCGCCGAGATGGAAAACGCGTTCGATAATATCCTGTTCGACTTCTTCGATGGTACCTTGTTCGGTGCCTTCGTTGATGATGGCCTTGATCTCGTTCTCCGTGACGGCGCTATCCTGAGAGGGGCTGATCGGGAATAATTTGAAAAAGAGGTTGCTTGTGTGGTTAAGCAGCCAAACGAGCGGATGGGTGATCCATGACAGGGTCCTTACGGGCCGGGCGACGAAGCGGGCGATCTGTTCAGCCCGGAGCAGGCCGATCCTTTTGGGGATGAGTTCGCCGCCGATGATAGACGCCAGGGTGACGAAGATGAGGATCAAAGCAGTGGAAATATCGGCGGCATAGTACCGGATGTAAGGTATTTTTTCTAGGTAAGGCCGGAGGTTGGGACTGAATTTTTCACCGGAGTAGAAGCCGGTCAGGATGGCGATCAGCGTGATAAAGATCTGGGCGGTGGAAAGGAAGAGTTCAGGGTGTTCCGCGAGTTGGAGGGCGGAGCGGGCTTTTTCATCCCCGTCGTCTGCCAATGTTTCCAGCCGGCTTTTGCGGGCTGAGACCAAAGAGATTTCCGCCATGACGCAAAGGCCGTTCAAAAAGATCAGGAAGATCAGGATGATCAGCTCAAGCATGGGTTGGCGTATTGGGTTGTAAATGGAGTTTGCCGGCATGAAACCGGAAAACGAGGCTGATCAGCCAGCCGATCATGGAGCCCAGGATCCCACCGCAGAAGACGTCCAGCGGATAGTGGACGCCGACATAAACCTGAGCGTAGGAAATGACGAAGGCCCATAGCAGGATGAGCGCCCACCAGCGGCTAACGGGCCGGAGTGTCCGGTATATAAAGACAGCCATCGCGAAATGATTGCAGGCGTGGGAAGAAGTAAAGCTGGAACTGGAGGGGCAATAGTTGGCCAGGAAGTGGATCGAGTCGGCCCAGAAGGGGTTGCCGCAGGGGCGGAGGCGGTAGACGAGCCGATCCTTAATCAGATGGCTGCTGACGGTATCACTGATGATGACGGTCATGGTCAGGTAGAGCGACCATAGCCAGCCTTTTTTGCCAAAATTAATCGCCATGAAAACCAGCAGGAATAAGTAAAAAGGAACCCAGAATTCTGCTTCCCGAACGAAGAGGAGCACATTATCCAGAACAGGAGAAGTCCACCGCTGGTTGATATGGGAAAAGAGCCAGTAGTCACCCTGTAAGATCTTTTGTAAGAAACCTGGATGGTCACCGGTATCGAGTAAAATCATGGTTTCAATATAATTGATCTAATTTTACGCCCCTCAACGGGCTGGAAGCCCGTACTATGTATTTAAACTAACGAAAAGGGCATGTTAAACAGATCGGCGACAAATTTACCAAATATACCAAAAACGGTGCGTTTGGTTTTGGCTATCGGCATTATTTTTTTGTTGATCATGAGCTTGTTACGTTTGGCGCTATACATCGTCTTTCCTTCGCAGGGGCATTCGTTCGCGTCGCTTCTGCCCTGCTTCTGGCTGGGGATCCGTTATGATTTCCGGTATGCGGGAATTCTGACGGTGTTACTGTTGATCACCGGGAGTCTTCCATTCCTCGACCCGTTCAGGCGGAGAGCGGGGCAGCGCTGGCTCTTCGCAGTCGTGTCGCTGGCAGCGCTGTGGGTGGTCTTCTTCTATTGTGTGGATTTTGCGCATTATGCGTATCTATCCCAGCGGTTAAGCGCCAGTGTTCTGAATTATCTGACCGATACGGGAATTTCGGCCGGTGTAGTCTGGCAGACGTATCCGGTGCTGCGTATTTTATTGGTCTTGATCGCCGGTACGTGGCTGATCCGCCGGGTCATCAAAATGGTATTCCAGCGGATCCGTCTGCGGGAAAGCGGGCCGGTGACGCGGGGGGTGCGGGTGGGCTGGTTCGTTGCGGCGTTCCTGGTGCTCGGGCTTGGCATCTTTGGACGGATCGGACAATATCCGTTGCGGTGGAGTGATGCGTTCAGCGAAGGCGGGGACTATCAGGCCAATCTTTCCTTAAATCCCTTCCAATCGTTCTTCAGCAGTCTGAAGTTTCGGCATTCCACATACGACGAGGCCAAAGTGAAGGCCGCGTATCCTGTTCTGGCGCCCTATTTTGGCTGGGACAGCGGTTACGATCGTGTGTATGCGGGATTGCCGGGGCCGAAGCCGAATGTGGTCGTCGTGATCTGCGAATCGTTCAGCGGATATAAAAGTTCGATGTGGGGAAACCCCTTAAATACGACGCCGTTCTTCGACAGTCTTTGCAAGGCGGGGCTTTTCTTCGACCATTGTTTCACGCCCAGTTACGGCACGGCCAGAGGTGTATGGGCGGTGGTGACGGGCATTCCTGACGTGGCGCCGGCAACGAGCACGTCCAGCCGCAATCCCGCGGCTGTCGATCAGCATACCATCATCAATGATTTCGAGGGGTATACTAAATTCTATTTTCTGGGCGGGAGCACGAGCTGGGCAAATATCCGCGGGCTGCTGACCAACAATATCCGGGACCTTTATTTGTTTGAACAACAGGATTACAAGGCGCCAAAAGTCGACGTCTGGGGGATAAGCGACAAGAATCTTTTTCTGGAGGCCACCAAGGTATTGAAGCAAGAGCGGGGGCCGTTCTTTGCAGTTATACAGACTGCTGACAATCATAGGCCTTATACCATCCCAAAGGAGGACCAGGGGGTATTTCATTCCATCCGGGTATCGCCCGATTCGCTGCAGAAATTCGGCTTTGCCAGCAATGATGAGATGAATGCCTTCCGGTACACGGATTTTGGATACCGTACTTTCATTGAGGCGGCGTCAAAGGAGAAGTTCTTCCGCAACACGATCTTCCTTTTCGTGGGGGATCATGGGATCCCCGGGGATGCGGGGGATATGTTCCCCCGGGCCTGGACAGCGGACCGGCTTACGGCCGAGCATGTGCCGCTGCTGGTATATGCGCCGGGAATGGCCGGCGGGCGGCGGTTCTCCTTTGATTGTTCGCAGGTGGATGTATTGCCGACCCTGGCCGGTCTTTGTCACGTTCCCTATCGCAATACGACCCTCGGCCGGGATCTGTTTGATACGGTACGCAATCGGGGAAAGGGAATGGCGTTTATATACGATCCGGACCAGGCTTATATTGGGGTAGTCAGCCGCGGTTATTTCTATCGTCGCGGTTTGATCACGGGAAAAGAAGAGATGGTATCGGTGGTGGGCAATGACCCGGTACCGGCGGGAGCGGCTGGGGAGCCGGCGCGGCGCGAGCTGGCGCAGGTGGCGGAAGGAATGTATGAAACGGCCCGGTATTTGTTGCTGAAGAATAAGAAGTAGAATGTTGAATACCGCAGGGAGATAGCAAATATCCCGCGGATAATATCGGGTTGAACAGGGGGTAAATACTATTGTTAGTGCGGTTTGCGGTGGGTATCTTTGTTTAAGAAATGATCGCGCTGAGGGCATCGCGCTTGAAGATATCTGGTTAAACCCTATTCTATTGCATTGGCCGTTTCCGACTTGGAAACGGTCTTTTTTTTGTGGGATGGCGGAGGCTGGAATCCCTTATTTTTGTGGACATCTAAATACGCAGTTTGTGGCATTGATAAAGAGTATCTCCGGGATCAGAGGGACGATAGGAGGTAAGCCGGGGGAAAACCTGTCTCCGTTGGATATCGTAAAGTTCGCGGCTGCCTATGGCAGTAGGGTCCTGCAAATGAATAAGGGGAAGAACATCGTGGTGGGCAGGGATGGACGGATCAGCGGAGAGATGGTTAGTGCATTGGTAGTCAATACGTTACGAGGGATTGGCCTGAATGTTATCGATCTGGGGCTTTCCACCACGCCGACGGTGGAGCTTGCTGTGACGGGCGAGAAGGCGGCTGGCGGGATTATCCTGACGGCAAGTCACAACCCTCAGGAGTGGAATGCGTTGAAGTTGTTGAATGCGGCAGGTGAATTCGTCAGCGCCCAGGAAGGAGCTGCTATTCTGGAGAGGGTACAGAAGGAAGACTTTGTTTTTGCGCCTGTTGAGCGGCTGGGGGACTACCGGGTGTCGAATGACTGGCTGCAGCGGCATGTCGATGCGGTTGTTCATTATCCACTGGTGGACGTGGCGGCGATCCGCGGACGAGGGTTTAAAGTTGTCGCGGATGTGATCAATTCAACGGGTTCCATCTTTATCCCGCCGTTGCTCAAGGCGCTGGGGGTGGAAGAGGTCTTGCTGCTGAATGAAGAGGTCAATGGCCGGTT